>NZ_JAHGAH010000053.1:0-20458 GCF_030248475.1 Vibrio sp. D173a | reverse complement strand
TTAATTGATAGGAGTTAGCACACGACTGGCTTTTTTGTACTGCACTTTCCAACCAGACCAACGAGGTAGCTCCCAGCGTTTAGGGTCCCCCTTTCGATTGCCATCGGTATAAATAACATGAACCAACTTGCGAGACACGAAGTACTCCACGTCGAGTTTTAATTCAGCCAACAGCAGTTTAAGCGGAAATTGCTCTGCAAAGTCCTGATACTCCCAATCAGGAATGCCTTCGAATGGGATATCGTCCGCTTCAAACAGTTCAATGTCCTCCATGCTTTCCACGCCAAGCGTTTCTAACTGTTCCACGAGCCAAGTTGAAAGCGACAAACCATCAAGCTTTGCTTTATCAACAGGCTCAGGATTTAATCCAAGCGCGTTATAAATTTTCCAATGTTGTATTTGCTGTTTTCTTAACGGGGCAAAACCCGGCAGTAGCGTTTCGGCTTCAATCATAGCCACGATGGACTGAACGGCTACATCACCTTCAAGCGCTTGGAATTCCGTGCAAATGGTTCGCCCAGCATAGGTCAAATGCATGGTCGCTCGCGGCGCTTCTTCATCATAATTGGTTTCGCCTTGCTGCCACTCGCCAAGTTCTAATTCACGCAACAACTTAAGTGAAACGGGCAGCATTACAGAGGCAAGGTTAAAAGTCTGCTTTACGCCTCGTCCGGGCACGCTGTGACTATCTAGCACCAATGCTGCTTCGCTTTTTTCAGGAAACCGGCTATTGCGCCCGACCATCATTTCCATCAAGCCATTGCCTAGCGCGTCACGACGTCGTTCTCGGCGCACAAATACAAGTTCTGGATGTAACGTGGCAATGGCTTTGGTCAACTCATTACGTTTGTATCGCGACGCGACTTCAAGATCCGGCAATTCAAACACTTCTCGCATTTGTTTTGCTAAACCTTGCGCTTCATCAAGCACGCTCGCATCAACATTAACGCCAGGAAGCGGCTCCCCTCGCACCAAACGAATCATCAACGAGGCATCGCAGCCAAATGGCTCTTCTTGTGCTAATGCTTCCGCCGACTCCCCACCTTGCAATTGATACAATTGAGCGGGTACAGACAGCGCTGCTGCTAAGTCGATCATTGCTTCTTTTTCTGATTTGGTCTGGATACGAGTCACTAAATCCGCAAATAAGGCATCAATTGGTAAAGGGTAAACTTTTTTACCGTGTTCGGTGATGTCACCTTGCTCGTCTATCGCCTCCATCCCTTGCAGGGTTTGGAGTGCGGAGTTGAGTGACTTTTCAGGTACAGAATCGAGGAAGGTAAGTTCGGAAAGTCTATAACCACAACAAGCCGCAGCGAGCATTGGCTCTACAAGTTCTTCACGGTGCAATTCAGGTGGCGTCACCAGTTCCAACGGAGCATGCTCACCAAACAAGCGAATACACGCCCCTTCAGCAACACGACCTGCCCGCCCCATTCGCTGCGCCGCACTGGCTTTAGAAATGTTGGTTAACGTCAGTGCTGTTCGCCCATTTCGTTGTACGGTTCTACGTTCCAAGCCACTGTCGATCACGACGCGGATGTTTGGAATGGTCAGAGAGGTTTCCGCGACGTTGGTTGCCAACACCACTTTGCGTTGCTTTTGTACTGTCAATGCACGGTGTCGTTCTTCATCACTGACTGACGCATGTAACTTCACCACCAGCACATCATCAAGGTTTTGCAGCATCTGTGAACATTGAGTGATCTCTTTACGACCCGGTAAGAAAACGAGAATATCGCCCTCTTCATCTTCTAAAGCTTCTTTCACCGTGCGAACAACATCGTTCTCGCAACCCTTTTTGTTCGGCAAGTAACGGCTATCCAGTGAACGATGGGTAACGGTAACAGGAAAACAACGACCTTCCGAGCGCAGCCGTTTGGCATCCAAATAGTTCGCCAGTTTTTCACCCTCTAAGGTCGCTGACGTGACAATCAAACGGTGCTGTTTTTCTTGCTTTAAAATCGCCGTAAGGAGATCAATGTCCCAGCGGCGTTCATGAAATTCGTCCACCATCACGATATCGAAGCTAGCCAGTTTGTCTTCCGCGAACCAACGTAGTGCAACACCGGGTGTCACGAACACGACATTGGTGTTTTCATCGTAGTGTGCATGAAGCTTAATCGCGTAACCAATCTTCTTACCAAGTGGTTGGCCGGATTGCTCGGCAAGAAACTCGGCTAAGGATGTGCAAGCAATTCGACGTGGCTCAATCACCAATACTCGGCCGTGATTGGCCGCCCAAAGCGGCAAGCGTGTGGATTTACCAGAACCGGTTTCGGCTTCTACCACTAAATGGTGGTGATTCACGAGTTGGTCAAATTCAGCTTGTAAGCAATCGATAGGTAATTGGGACATAAAAGATAGGACGTGATAGTGGATTGCAAGGCATTATACCTGAGTGAGAAATTCCTGCTTTAGGAATCGCTTCTGACTAATTAATGACAGTATTGTCGTTTTAGTGACGATATTTTGGTCGGTAATTGGATTTTTTTGCGACATTACGTTGATGTACATCAACGAATGTTTACAACTAAATAGTGAACCCGTTAGAATTTTGCACGCATCCTTCAACCCTACATTTAAGGCTCCCAATGAACAACGACAAGCGCCCACTCTATATCCCATATGCGGGTCCGGCTCTTTTAGCGACCCCTCTTTTGAACAAGGGCAGTGCGTTCTCCGGAGAAGAACGTAGTTCATTCAACTTGGAAGGTCTTCTACCAGAGACGACTGAAACCATCCAAGAACAAGTAGAGCGTGCGTACCAACAGTACAAAAGCTTTGAAAGTGACATGGACAAGCACATTTACCTACGCAACATCCAAGACACGAACGAAACGCTATACTACCGCCTAGTTCAAAACCACATTTCTGAGATGATGCCGATCATCTACACACCAACCGTTGGCGCAGCGTGTGAGAACTTCTCAAACATCTACCGTCGTGGCCGTGGTCTGTTTATCTCGTACCCGAACCGTGACCGTATCGATGACCTGCTAAACAATGCAGCAAACCACAACGTTAAAGTTATCGTGGTAACGGATGGCGAACGTATCTTGGGCTTGGGTGACCAAGGTATCGGCGGCATGGGTATTCCAATCGGTAAGCTTTCTCTTTACACAGCGTGTGGCGGTATCAGCCCAGCCTACACACTACCAATCGTACTGGATGTGGGCACTAACAATCCGCAACGTCTAGCCGATCCTATGTACATGGGCTGGCGTCATCCGCGTATCACTGGTCCAGATTACGATGCGTTTGTTGAAGAGTTTATCCAAGCAGTACAACGCCGTTGGCCAGATGCCCTGATCCAGTTCGAAGACTTTGCACAGAAAAACGCAATGCCACTTCTAGAGCGCTACAAAGACCGCATCTGTTGTTTCAACGACGATATTCAAGGTACAGCGGCGGTAACCGTCGGTTCTCTACTTGCGGCATGTAAAGCGGCAGGTACTAAGCTGTCTGATCAACGTATTACTTTCTTGGGTGCTGGCTCAGCAGGTTGTGGTATCGCTGAAGCGATCATCGCACAAATGGTGTCGGAAGGGATTTCTGATGAGAAAGCACGTTCACAAGTTTACATGGTTGACCGTTGGGGTCTACTGCAAGAAGGCATGCCTAACCTTCTTGATTTCCAACAGCGCCTAGTTCAGAAGTTCGATAATACGAAGAAGTGGGAAAATGAAGGAAATGGCTTCTCACTTCTTGATGTGATGCACAACGCTAAGCCTACTATACTGATCGGTGTATCGGGTGCTCCAGGCCTCTTCAGCGAAGAAGTGATCAAAGAGATGCACAAACACTGCAAGCGTCCGATCGTGTTCCCATTATCGAACCCAACGAGCCGCGTAGAAGCAACACCAAACGACATCATTCGTTGGACAAACGGTGAGGCACTAGTAGCAACTGGTAGCCCATTTGAGCCAGTGGTTCATGAAGGTCGCTCTTACCCAATCGCACAATGTAACAACAGCTACATCTTCCCTGGTATTGGCCTAGGTGTACTTGCAGTGAATGCCAAGCGCGTAACGGACGAAATGTTGATGGAATCAAGCCGTGCATTGGCAACATGTTCGCCATTGGCTATCAACGGCAACGGTGCCCTACTTCCGCCACTAGAAGAAATTCACTTGGTATCTAAGAAGATTGCATTCGCTGTAGCGAAGAAAGCGATTGAACAAGGCGTTGCGCTAGAAATCACCGATGAAGCGCTAAACGATGCCATTGACCAAGCATTCTGGCAGCCGGTTTACCGTCGTTACAAACGCACAGCATTCTAAATTTTGCTACGCTTTGTATAATATTTAGCCCTCGCATTGCGGGGGCTTTTGTTTTTTATGCTTTTTTTTCTCATCCTAACCATATTTTGGCATAAATGGGCTTCTCTCTTTTCATTTCTATCAGATATGATGAGGGATACACATTGAAATAAGGACATCGAACGTTTTGCTGTTTTCTCGCATAAAGTCAAACTGGAAGCTCAAGTTCTCATGGAAGCGTCTGGCTTTGGTTTTGTCGATCTCTTTACTCGGCCTCTTGGTCACCGTTATCGCCATTGACCGTTGGGTCGTGCTGCAAGCGCAAGAAGAAATCTTTACCGACTACGAACAAGTACCAGAGCACGAAGTCGCAGTCGTACTTGGCACCAGTAAGTACATTGGGAAAATCCTCAATACTTATTACACCCACAGAATCAACGCCGCTATCGAGCTGTATAAACAAGGAAAAGTGAAGCAGTTTTTGTTGAGTGGAGACAACGCACATCGCTCTTACAATGAACCTTGGACGATGAAGCGCGATTTACTCAGAGCGGGTGTGCCAGAAGAAGTGATTCATCTCGACTATGCAGGATTTCGTACTTTAGATTCCATCGTGCGCGCTAAAAAGATTTTCGGCTCCGAGCGTTTCTTGATTGTCACGCAACGATTCCATTGTGAGCGCGCTCTGTTTATTGCTGATGCTTATAATATCGATGCACAGTGTTTGGCCGTAGCGGGCCCAACAGCGAGTAAGCAGAAACTAAATATGAGAACACGTGAACTTATGGCACGCGTGAAAGCATTTTTGGACTTGTACATCATGAATACGCAACCGCGCTTCCTTGGCCCTCAAGAGCCAATCGTTGCAGTGGAAGAAAAGCAGGAAGCCATCGACAACGAACGCAATATCCCGGTTGAGTGAGTCGAGCAAAGTGTCGCTTCTTTCAACATCCTTGTTCAATACAACACCTCGATAACAATTCATTAAAAGTAAATGGGTAGATTTCTACCCATTTCCAATTCTCAACCTCACACTTTCTTACTCCGCCGCCGATTCAGACAAAACACCCTTTCGCATTCGCAGTAACATTTAAATCAATAAATAACTACAAGTCAGTTACTTTGCCATAAAAAACCAACACTAAGGCAATGCAAAAGGAGCACAACCATGACCGCACTCGCTGTGACATTGAAGAACTGGTTCTTCACACGCAACAGCATGATATTGACGTCTAATGTCCTGCTGTTCGCTATTCTGTTCAACACCTTACCCTTTGAGCCTCAAGTCGTAACCGGCTTATGTATTTTGATTTTCGTTGCCGTACTTTGGTTGACGGAAGCCATTCACGTAAGCATCACGGCCCTATTAATCCCGTTACTCGCGGTGTTCTTAGGCGTATTCAATACCCAAGCCGCATTGAACAACTTCTCCAACTCGATCATTTTCTTGTTCTTGGGTGGTTTCGCACTCGCCGCCGCGCTTCACAAGCAAAAACTCGATCAAGCGATTGCCGACAAGGTATTGCTGATTGCGCGCGGTAAGATGTCTGTCGCGGTCTTCATGTTGTTTGGTGTGAGCGCTGGCCTATCAATGTGGATCTCTAACACCGCAACAACAGCGATGATGCTGCCTTTGGTTCTTGGTGTAATGAGCAAACTAGATGCGAAGAAGAGTCACAGCACTTACCTATTCGTGCTACTTGGTATCGCTTACAGTGCGTCGATTGGTGGTATCGCAACACTGGTTGGTAGCCCACCAAACGCATTCGCAGCGGCAGAAGTTGGTCTGAGCTTCACTGAATGGATGGAACTTGGCTTGCCGATTTCATTGATTCTTATGCCTATCGCAATCTTAGTGCTTTACGTGATGACCAAGCCGGATTTAAGTCATCAATTCGAACTTGACCACAAACCTGTTGAGTGGACAAACGGTAAGAAGATCACGCTGGCGATTTTCCTATTAACAGTAACATTCTGGATTTTCAGCAAACCAATTAACGCCATGCTGGGCGGCTTCGCGAAGTTCGATACTTTGGTGGCGATTGGTGCGATTCTTTTGCTTGGTGCTTCTCGCGCTGTAGAGTGGAAAGACATTGAGAAGACGACTGACTGGGGTGTTTTGATCCTATTCGGCGGCGGTATTTGTCTAAGTAACGTCCTTAAAGCAACAGGCACAAGCGTATTCTTAGCTAACGGTCTAGCTGGTTTCCTAGAGCAAGCAGGCGTACTACTGACTATCTTAGCCGTTGTCGCATTCGTCGTTTTCTTAACAGAGTTTGCAAGTAACACAGCAAGTGCGGCGCTATTGGTGCCAGTATTTGCCACCATTGCAGAAGCACTTGGTCTATCGCCAGTCATTCTTTCAGCACTGATTGCTGTAGCTGCATCTTGTGCATTCATGTTGCCAGTAGCAACGCCACCTAACGCGATTGTATTTGCGACGGGTCATATCAAACAGAAAGAGATGATGCGAATCGGTATGGTGCTGAACGTTGCATGTATCGGTGCACTAACGCTATTCGCTTGGTTGTTCTGGTAAACACACGGTTTTGATAAAACATTGTCCTGACTAAAATAAAGAGAGCGACGTTTGAACGCCGCTCTCTTTTCAAACCAGCACTACGACTGCTGTCCTTGGTAATCACCCGAATACCTAACTACTACCCCTAGTCATGTTCAGCAGTTCCCTTTTGGTGGTCGGTCGGCAACCTTTTTTCTATGAAGCCTCAATTGCCGCTTCAGATTGCTTTTGCATACCGTAGTTCACCTCTATTCTATTTCGGCCGTTACGTTTGGCTAAATACAAGACTTCATCGGCACGCGCCATGGTTTCAGAAACACGCTCATTCTGCATTTGAGCAACACCAATGCTGCACGTCAAAAGCTCACCATGCACCCAAAGATGCTTCTCAACATTCTCTCTGATCAATTCCGCTTTTTTAACGGCTTGTTCGATATTCGTGTTCGGACAGAAGACCACAAATTCTTCCCCTCCCCAACGAACAAGGCGGTCTTCAGGTAGGATTGAGCTTGCAATCACCATCACAAACTCACGCAAGATATCATCGCCCATCTGATGGCCATATTTATCGTTAACACGTTTAAACTTATCCAAGTCCATGTAAAGAATGGAGAACGAGTCATGCCCCCATCGAACTTGTCGTGCTTGCTGATCTAGCCAACTTTGTACCGCGTGGCGGTTCATCGCACCAGTTAAAGCATCGCGATGAGCCAGTTCCGCAAATTCATAATTTTGTGTACGAAGCGTCGAATTCACCTTCTCAAAATGGCGGTGGCGTTTCCGTACTTTGTTGTATGCGATTTTATTTTTACGCATTTCTTGTAGTGAGAATGCTAACCCCAGCGCCATCCATGAGAATAACAAAGCAAACAGCAGTGTCGACTGCTCTATGTATGCCCCTTCGAACTCGATTTTGTCGATTACAATTTTGTGGTTACCAAGAGCGGCACCCGCTCCGGTTGCGATATCAATTCGGGTGATATTGGAGAACTCCGGGGCGGAATGTTCAATCGCGACATCGTTGTCATTCAACCACCATGTCATCACCTGAAGGTTTGCAATTGGGATTTCGATGATCTCACTGAAATCTGACGGAGAAAACTGCATGCCATTGTATTTAATGGTGTACTCATCGTTTGGATCAGAGTAAGCCGAGTTAAAGTTTCTCAAATACAAACGTAAGTTCTTACTAGGGTTCTCTCCCTTCCCTGCCGATTCATGGCGGACTTTAAGACGAACGGTATGGTAACTAGAAAGATCGAGCCCTTTTGTTGCTTCCTTTACATCGGTATAGACTGAGATTCCGCAGTATGGCCATGCATATTTGCTCTCTTTCAAATCACAGTTCAACACTAGGCTGTGATTCTGGTAGGTAATGTCAGACTCGCTAAGGCCACCAGCGGCTGCATCGTTTGTTGCGTGGATATTGAACAAGTCTGGTGTCACAAGCAGTTTACGAGTATCACCAAGCAAACTGTAAAGCGCCACCAAACTGATGGTGCATATCGACAATGCAAAGATTAATTTATGTATCCACTTCATAATGATAGACCTAGTTACTAACCACTGCACTGTTTATGTGGTGCAATGTACTGAAAGTTTTTTAACAATTCAAATAAAGTTATTTATCAAGCTAAAGAGTGATTTTTGACTCACAATCTCGTTTTCAATACATCTCCCTTAAAAACTAAATGTGATTTTGGTTCAAGTCTGTAAGGATGTTCGCGTTAATTCTTATTTGCGAAGCATTTCACGCTGCTCAAAGGTAGGTGTTTAAAAAGGCAGCGAACACGCTTCAATTCCATTTCAGCGCCGCTTTCTTATGCCTCTCTTCTTTACTTCGGTATATACTGGTCAAAAACACAATAATGAGTAATGTCATGTCAATAATTGCTACAGGCACGCTAAACAAAATGCGTGCTTCTCTAGATGGTGCAGTAAGCTACCGGCTGCCAGTGGGTGAAGAAGAAGTGGATTTGAGTCCGTTTCTTGGAAAAACCCTCACTCTAACTCACACAGGAAATATCTATTGTTGTTCTTGTGGTAAGAAAACCAAGAAGAGCTATTCCCAAGGCCACTGCTTTGTTTGCATGAAGAAGTTGGCGAGTTGCGACATGTGCATCATGAAGCCAGAAACTTGCCACTACGAACAAGGCACCTGCCGTGAGCCGCAATGGGGTGAAGAGAATTGCATGGTGGACCACTTCGTTTACCTATCGAATACTTCGAGTCTAAAAGTGGGCATCACGCGCCACACGCAAATTCCAACGCGTTGGATCGATCAAGGCGCGACTCAAGGTCTGCCTATCTTCAAAGTGAAAACTCGTCATATCTCTGGCTTGATTGAAATCGAATTAGCGAAACACATTGCTGATAAGACAAACTGGCGAACGCTGCTGAAAGGCGATGGCGACCCAATTGAACTGCAAGATCGATTTGCAGAACTGCTGCCATTAGTAGAAGACAAAATCGCTGAGATTAAACAGCAGTATGGTGATGACGCAATTGAAGTGTTAAGCGAAAGCATTACTTCTTTAAGCTATCCGGTTCAGCAGCATCCGACTAAAATCACCTCGCACAACTTCGATAAAAACCCAGTTGTTACGGGTACGCTGCAAGGCATTAAAGGCCAATACCTGATCTTTGATACTGGCGTGATCAACGTGCGTAAGTTCACCTCTTATGAGGTTGAAGTGAGCGAATACATCCAGAGTTAACAGAGGTTTTATCGCCAATTATCATTTGATAAAGAAGGAGCGTGACTCACAGCTCGCTCCTTCACTTTTGCCAACTCTCAAAATATTTTCATCATTTCGGTCATATATACCAAACCAAGACACCAAACCAGCAATATACTTCATATAAACCCTAAAAATCAGAACAAAGCTCCAAATTATCATTTAAACAGTCAAAAAACTGAAATTTATACCCTTTTTAGCAAATTACGTTGAAACCTAGTTCATTGACGATATATCATATCGACTGTTAACAATAAATTAACACAACATATGATAAGGATATCGAATGAGGTTTGAAAACAAATTCTTGCTGGAGGCGTTTCAAGTACCCAGTGAAGTTTCCACGGGTGTCTCACCGTACTTTGACTTGCTCCCACCAGATAAGTACATAAATAGTGGTCATAGGTTCCGTACGTACGCTCGTTTTCAGTCTGAAGACAAAGAAATTATAAGGCTTCCCCACTCTAAATTCATACAGTCTGCTGATATCAACCGAGTTCTTGGTGGCGTAGAACGGGACTTTTCTGAAATGTCTCGAGAAATGATAGAGACTGAAGAATTTCAACACCTACTTAAATCATTTATGGAAAGAACAGGTGCAATAGACGATCACTCTGTCGTAGATGTCCACCAGATTCGAGTCACTTGTGATCACGATTCAACAAGCGCTCCTGCTCCTGAAGGGATCCATCAAGATGGTTTTAACTACGTCGGAATATTCTGTGTTAGAAGAGAGAATATTTCCGGGGGATACACTCAAATCTATTCGTCACCAGTCGACCAACATCCCCATATGAATACCGTTCTTGAAGAAAACCAGTTCGTCATTCTGAACGATAAACGTTTCTTCCATCATATATCTGAAACCTTATCTAGTATTGAAGGCAAAAAAGGAGTGAGAGATGTCTTTGTTTTCACCGCTTAATTCGCAGATTGAGGAGCTTCGTAAAGAATTCCCAGCACTGAAAAGCGAGAGTTTAGATGCTTCGCCGATTTATTTCGACGGACCAGGCGGAGCACAGCAGCCACGAAGCGTTATAGAGAGTTACGCTAACTACCTCAAGGAAGGCAATACTAATCTTGGAGGTCACTTTTCAGTAAGTAGAAAAACTGGCGAATTAGTTGACACTTGCCGTGAAAAGGCAGCAGCCTTGTTCGGCGCTGAAAAAAAAGAAGAAATAGTCTTCGGTGCAAACATGACTTCAATGACATTTCATTTTAGTCGAGCAATCAGCCAAGATTGGAAAGAAGGTGATGAAATTATTCTGAGCACCGCTGACCACGGTTCTAACCGTTCTTCTTGGGTCATGGCCGCCCAAGACAAAGGTGTAAAAATCCACTATATCCCAATATTGGACAAAACTTGTAATCTTGATCTCGAAGCATACGCGGGAATGCTTAACGAGAGAACCCGTTTAGTCGCTGTTACTGCGGCAAGTAACTTGTCTGGAACTCTTGTAGATATTGAAGAAATAACTCGCCTGGGTAAAGCAAACGGCAGTGTTGTCTTCATTGATGCAGTGCATCTTTTACCTCACAAGATTATGGACGTCACCTCACTCGGTGCCGACTTTGTGGCAGGCTCTGCCTATAAGTTCTTTGGCCCGCATCTAGGTGTATTTTATGGTCGTCAGGCTGCGCTCGAACATTACACTCCTTACAAGGTTGAGCCAGCACCATCATACTCCCCAAACTGTTGGGAGACTGGAACCCTTAATTTCGAAGCACTTTCCGCCTTCTCTTCAACGATAGATTACTTAGCATCACTAGGCACTGGTGCTAACCTTAGAGATAAATTAATTAGCGGTTATGAGAATATCGGTTCCTACGAAAATGTACTCATGGAAAAATTTCTATACCATTTGGAAGAGCTCCCACAAATTGAATTGTTTGGAGAACCAAGTGTAAATAATAGGACAGCGACATTCGCCCTTAGATTTGGTGATCGAAACCCAGTCGAAATAGCATCATTTTTAGGGGAGCATGAGATATACACATGGAGTGGTCATCTTTACGCAGACAAGCTGACAGATGCATTAAAGATTACAGATAAAGGTGGAATTCTCAGGGTCGGGTTGATGCATTATAATACCGAGGAAGAAATTGAGCACTTATTTAATACGCTAAAGACTATACTCTAGCCCACTCAAGGAAAGCCGACTCACTTGTCGGCTTTTTGTCATTCCGCCGATGCCATGATAGCGACTATATATAAATCCTTACCCTCTAAAAAATATATTTTTATCTTCTCTAAGAAAGTAATAGGTATCCGTGACTAAGGCATTAATGCTGCAATTTGGAGAGTTATTGATAGATAACCTTGCATTTAAAGGACAAACACTAAGCCATTGCCTTCCCCCTTTAAAAATAAATAAAATTTCCATACAATCGGAGAAAATGTTCAGCCCTCTATGGAGCCATAATGAGCGACGTAAAACACTGTAAATTATTAATTCTTGGTTCTGGCCCAGCAGGTTACACCGCAGCAGTCTACGCAGCGCGTGCTAACTTAAACCCTGTGCTAGTAACGGGAATGCAGCAAGGTGGTCAGCTAACGACCACTACTGAAGTAGAAAACTGGCCTGGTGACGCAGAAGGTCTTACTGGCCCAGGGTTGATGGAACGCATGAAAGAGCACGCAGAACGATTCGAAACAGAAATCGTGTTCGATCAAATCAACGAAGTGGAATTGTCTCAACGTCCATTCCGTTTAAAAGGTGACTCTGGTGAGTACACTTGTGATGCGTTGATCATCTCGACAGGTGCATCAGCGAAATACCTAGGTCTTGAATCTGAAGAAGCATTTAAAGGTCGCGGCGTTTCAGCTTGTGCAACTTGTGATGGTTTCTTCTACCGCAATCAGAAAGTTGCGGTTGTGGGCGGTGGTAACACGGCAGTTGAAGAAGCGCTTTACCTATCAAACATTGCATCAGAAGTTCATCTGATCCACCGTCGTGATTCATTCCGCGCAGAGAAGATCCTTGTAAAGCGTCTGATGGATAAGGTTGAAAGCGGCAATATCGTTCTTCACACAGACCGCACACTAGATGAAGTACTCGGCGACGACATGGGCGTAACAGGTGTTCGCATCAAAGACGTGAACAGCGGTGCGACTGAGGATCTAGCAGTAATGGGCGCATTCATCGCGATCGGCCACCAGCCAAACACGCAAATCTTCGAAGGCCAAGTAGACATGATAGATGGTTACATCCTCGTTCAATCAGGCCTTGAAGGTAATGCAACACAAACTAGCATCGAAGGTGTGTTTGCTGCAGGTGACGTAATGGACCATAACTACCGCCAAGCGATTACTTCTGCTGGTACAGGTTGTATGGCAGCATTGGATGCAGAACGTTTCCTAGACGCGCTTACTGACAAATAACTTTTCACATTTGTGTCATATCCTTAAAGCCCAGCGGTATTCCCGCTGGGTTTTCTTTTGTATACTAGCGCCTCATTAAAACAATTATCATTAAGCCTTCACGATGGATAAGAAAAAGCAAAGCAGCTTGAATAAGTGGCTTAAGCAACAGAGTAAGTTGGCCAAGCGCTGGCTGATGGTTGCGATAGGCCTAGGCGTACTATCAAGCATGTTTTTATTGGCTCAAGCAGCCCTGCTCGCCTCCATTCTTCACCAATTAATCATCGAGCATGTCGACAAGAGTGAACTTGTTTGGCACTTCGTCGGATTGGGTGTCACCGTTGTCGGTCGCGCGGCCTGTACTTGGGGGCGCGAAATTGCCGGTTACCGTTGCGGCGAACAAATCCGCGTTTATATTCGTCAACTGATTCTCGATAAAGTCCACCAACTTGGTCCTGCTTATATCAAAGGCAAGCCAGCAGGTAGCTGGGCAACGTTGATTTTAGAGCAAGTAGAGGATATGCAAGATTTCTTCTCTCGCTACCTCCCGCAAATGTCATTATCTGTTTTGGTGCCTTTCATCATCCTAGTGGTGGTTTTCCCAATCAACTGGGCGGCAGGCCTCATATTCCTTGTCACTGCACCTCTTGTTCCTATGTTTATGGCATTGGTCGGCATGAAAGCCGCGGATGCAAACCGTAAAAACTTTAAAGCTCTGCAACGTTTATCCGGTCACTTCTATGACCGTTTGCAAGCGATGACTACTATTCGTTTGTTTGACCGCACTAAGTCAGAAACCGAGACATTAAAAGGGGCATCTGAAGTTTTCCGTACACGTACGATGGATGTATTGAAGATTGCCTTTCTATCTTCTGCGGTACTTGAGTTCTTCACTTCGATTTCAATTGCGATTACGGCGGTTTACTTCGGTTTCAGCTACATCGGTGAACTTAACTTTGGTTACTACGGTGCTGGTGTAACCCTCTTCGCAGGTTTGTTTATTCTTATCCTTGCGCCTGAGTTCTACCAACCACTTCGCGACCTTGGCACTTTCTACCATGCGAAGCAACAAGCGGTCGGTGCAGCAGAAAGTATCGTTGAATTCCTAGAGCTAGACGTTGACCAAGTAAAAGATGGTCACAAAGCTGTTGAACAAAACGCCGCGATTTATATCGAAGCGAACGATCTTGTTATCTTCAGCCCTGAAGGTAAGCAACTTGTTGGTCCCCTATCTTTCTCCCTAGATGCCAACCAAAGCACGGCACTAGTCGGCCCAAGTGGCGCAGGTAAAACCAGCTTAGTGAATACCATCCTTGGTTTTATGCCATACAAGGGCAGCTTGAAAATTAACGGCTGTGAATTGTCTGAGTTGGATCTAACAACATGGCGTGAAGCCATCAGTTGGATTGGGCAAAACCCAATGCTTCTGCACGGCAGCATTCGTGACAATGTCACCTTAGGTAAGCAAGATATTCAAGACCAACAAGTCCATTCGGTACTCAACGACTCCCACGCCGCAGAGTTTGTTGAAATGCATGGCTTGGATTACCAAATTTCTGACCGCTCCGGTGGTTTATCTGTTGGTCAGGCACAGCGTCTTGCACTTGCGCGTGCGATGCTACAAAACGGGCGTTTTTGGTTACTCGATGAGCCAACCGCCAGCTTGGATGCTCGAAGCGAGAAACTTGTGATGGAAGGCATCGGTAAATACACCGAATCCACCACAAACTTGATGATCACTCACCAATTGGCACCACTGCAAAATGTGTCTCAGATTTTGGTGATGCAACAAGGACAAATTGTCCAACGTGGTGATTACGCAACGTTGGCATCGCAAGATGGTTTATTTAAAGAAATGTTGGCTGCCAACCTAGCTCAACGTGAATCAGACAAGGGGAACTTAGATGCGTGATTTACTCCCTTATCTAAAACTGTACAAAAAGCACTGGTTTGGTTTGTCTCTGGGGATGCTTCTAGCGTTTCTGACGCTGGCCGCTTCTGTTGGTCTACTAACGCTGTCCGGCTGGTTTATCTCTGCGGCAGCTGTAGCGGGTTTGACCATTGCTCGTGAGACCTTTAACTATATGCTGCCTGGCGCAGGTGTTCGTGGCGCTGCGATGGCGCGTACTGCTGGCCGCTGGGGCGAACGTGTTGTTAGCCACAATGCAACCTTCAAGCTACTGACGGATCTACGCATCTTCTTCTTCAAGAAGCTTGCACCGCTGATCCCTGGTCGCGTTTCTACCATGCGTGATGCGGATCTACTGAACCGCCTAGTGGCAGACGTAGATGCAATGGATCACGTGTACTTGCGTCTTATCAGCCCTCTGATTGTTGGCGTATTCGGTATCTTATCGCTAACCGCAGTGCTTGCTTTCTTTGACTGGCATCTTGCCCTATTACTTGGCGGTATCCTGACTGTGATGCTGTTGGTATGGCCGGTATTGTTCTACAAACTTGGCAAACATAACGGCGAACATCTGACACAAAATAAAGCACAGCTACGAGTGGCGACACTGGACTGGCTTCAAGGTTACAGCGAACTGAGCTTATTTGGCGCAGAAGAGCGCTACCGAAACGTAATTCTAGAACAACAAAAACAACTGCTATCCAACCAGTTCGTCAACGCTAACCTAACGGGTATGGCTTCTGGTCTGCTGATGCTAGCGAATGGTTTAACGCTCGTTGCTATGCTGTGGTTTGCTGCGGATGGCGTTGGTGGTCGTGCGCCAGATCCTTGGATTGCGCTGTTCGCATTTGCCACCATGGCAAGCTTTGAAATTCTGATGCCAATCGCAGGGGCTTTCCAATACCTAGGTCAAACACTGACATCAGCGCGTCGATTGAACGAAATCACCTTAGCGGAACCAGACGTTATCTTCCCAGAACAATCTAAACGTGAAGATAAGCCGCTAGATATTGAGTTCAGCAAGGTAGATTTCACCTACCCTGATGGTCAGCAAAAAGTGCTGAAAGACCTGACACTGTCACTGCCACTGGGCTCAAAAACGGCGATTGTTGGTCAAACCGGTTCAGGTAAATCAACGCTTATTCAATTGCTTTGTCGCTACTGGGATGTAAACCAAGGTCAAGTGAGCATCGGTGGTGCGCCTCTGCAAGATTGGAGTGAATCTGATCTGCGCGCTGCAATCACAGTAGTAAGCCAACGTGTTGATGTTCTTAATGGCACATTGCGTGACAACCTATTGCTTGCAGCCCCTGAAGCCACGGACGGGCAGCTCGCTGATATTCTGACCAAAGTGGACTTGGCGAATCTCTTAGAAGAGTCAGGATTAAATGCTTGGTTAGGTGATGGTGGACGTCAACTGTCTGGTGGTGAAAAGCGTCGTATTGGCATTGCACGAGCGCTATTGCGTGATGCCCCAATCCTGCTTCTTGATGAACCGACCGAAGGTCTGGACAAACGCACCGAGCAAACAGTAATGGAACTGTTCAAAGAGCACTTTGCGAACAAGACCGTAGTATTTATTACCCACCGTTTGATTGAGCTAGAAAGCATGGACAACATCTGTTTGATGGAGCAAGGCGAGATCATCGAACAAGGTAGCCACCAAGCGCTACTAACTGAGAAAGGTCGTTACCACCAGCTACTACAATCTCTGTAGTCTGGAATTAACATAAACAAAGGGCTCATCCATTGATGAGCCCTTTTCTTTTACTCTCGCAGTTCCCAAAGCAAGAGCAAACTCGATTATCGACCAGATTTCGCAAGGTACGCCGACATTTCAGCCTCCGGTACCATGCCGCCACCCGTCGCCCAAACGAGGTGAATGGCGTTCTTCATCTTATCTTCACTAAATTGCATTCGAGCTTGGTAAGCTTGGTCTTGTGAAACATGCACCGCACCAATCATGCCCGCTAACGCTGATGGTTCTAAACGAATATTTTCTAGCTCTCTTAGCTCCCGTAAATGGTGATACATGCGCTCATCCGTGATGGTGTAGTAACCATCAAGCAGTCTCTCCATCGCTCGGCCAACAAAACCTGACGCACGACCTACAGCTAAACCGTCAGCTGCAGTGATGTTATCAATACCAAGATCTTGTACTGCAATACCATCATGCAAGCTTGTGTGTACACCAAGCAGCATACACGGAGAGTGTGTCGGCTCCGCGAAGATACAATGAACGTTGTCACCAAACGCCATCTTCAAGCCAAACGCCACACCGCCAGGGCCACCGCCCACCCCACAAGGTAGGTAAACGAACAGAGGGTGCTCCGCGTCAACGATGATATCCATATCATCAAACTGTTGCTTCAAGCGTTCGCCTGCAACGGAATAACCTAAGAACAAGGTCTGAGAGTTTTCATCATCAATAAAGAAGCAAGTTGGATCTTTCTCTGCTTCTTTGCGTCCCTGCTCTACAGCAACACCGTAGTCTTGCTCGTACTCCACCACGTTTACGCCGTGAGAACGCAGCTTGTTTTTCTTCCACTCTCGAGCATCCGCTGACATATGAACCGATACAGAGAAGCCGAGTTTTGCACTCATGATGCCGATAGACATGCCGAGATTCCCTGTCGAACCTACGGCAATGCTGTACTGCTGAAAGAACTGACGAAACTCTTCACTGAACAATTTGCTGTAGTCATCACTTGCATTTAGAAGCCCAGCTTCAATCGCCAACTTCTCTGCGTGTGTTAGCACTTCATAGATGCCACCACGCGCCTTTATTGAACCTGAGATAGGCAGATGACTGTCTTTTTTAAGCATCAAACGTCCAAGAATTTGAGTGCCGTATTGCGCTTCCAAACAGGACTTCATCTTGTCGATTTCAACAACGTTCGATTCAATAATTCCGTCAGAAGCCGCCGTTTCTGGGAAGGCTTTCATTAAGTATGGAGCAAAGCGTTTTAGTCGTTCACTCGCGTCTTTGATGTTGGCAGCACCTAAGCCAACGTACGGTAGACCTTCTTCAAGTGTGGTGATATTTGGGTTGAACCAAACCACCTCTTCTAAATCGATCAGCCGTTTAACTAACGGGAACTCGGTTATGAGCGCACATATGTTATGGGTTGTCATCTTTTCCTAGCTGCAAATTACTGTCTATGAGCACTATTAAAGCAAATCTATGCTTTAACTGACAAACGATCAAAACTCACCTTTAGATGAAGTGAATTTAAACAAAAGCGTGATTTACACGACGTTTAGTGAATTTTTCGACCCATAGATGAGCCCAACTATAACAACGCCGTTATTATGTGTTCTATCAAGTTCGACTCAATAACGCACATGTACACCAGAGACAATATTTTCGCCAAGAACCAACGCATCAATAGTTTTCAACTTTCCAAGCTTCATACTTTTGAAGTGGCAGCCCGACACAGTTCATTTTCTCTGGCGGCAGAAGAACTCTCCATGACGCCCAGCGCCATCTCTCACCGTATCAACAAGCTCGAAGAAGAACTTGGCATTGCCTTATTTACCCGCTCTCACCGAAAAATCACACTCACAGAAGAAGGGGAACGTATTTACCTCGCTTTGAACAGAACACTCAACGAGTTAAATCAAGAGGTAATGGAAGTCAGAAATGGCGAAGTCTCCGGAGAGCTGACGATTTACTCTCGCCCTTCTTTTGCGCAATGTTGGCTTGTACCTAGGTTGTACCTATTTAAGCAAAAGCACCCTTCCATCGAGCTCAATATTCTTACTGGCAATGAGAACGTCAATTTCCAGGGCTATGGCATCGATGCTGCGATCTATTTCGATGAGCAGATACCGGAAAAGTTATGGTCGAAAGAATTGATGAGTGAAGAGATCATCCCGGTCTGCACTCAAGCGTATGCAGAACAATTTAACCTATTTGAACAGCCAGCGAATTTGGTAAACGCCACCCTACTTCACGACAACCAAGCATGGGATTACAACTCCCACCACGATGAATGGACGCTGTGGGCAAAGGAAAATGGCATAACAGACATTGACGCTATTCCAAGCATTTCATTCGACCGATCCGATTTAGCCGTCAGTGCCGCAATGCACAATGCGGGTGTTGCTATCGGTCGATTATCGCTGGTGGAAAAACGACTTAAATCCGGCGAACTGATCACCCCTTTTAAAAACCAAACTCTGCAATGCAAACAGAAATATTATGTCGTTACGGCTAACGAAAAACATTCTCGAAAGCTCGAGCTTTTTATTGCGTGGCTAAATCAACAAGTTGGAAATATCTGATCTTTAAGCCCACAACGCTGTGGGCGCTGCAACGCCCGGTTTATACTCACATAATTTAGGGCAAAAATCGGCTGCCAAAGCTGGCCTATGAAGGTAATAACCCTGAACATAACAAATGCCTAAACTCTTAATAAAGTTGAGCTCATCCGAGGTTTCAATCCCCTCCGCAACCAGATCAAATTTATATTGAAGCTTCCAACTCGCCAAACGTTGCCAAAACTTTTCGTATTGAGCCCCCTGTCTTCTCAACAAGCTTCGGTCGAGTTTAATGACATCAGGTGCGACATAGCGAATGATCGACTCGTCCCTATGGTTATCACGCCCAAAGTCATCTAGAGCAATCTTAACGCCCAAACATTGGCATAACTGCAGGTTCGTTTTAAACACGGCTCTGTTCCAAACCTCAGCGGGATACTGTGTCTGCTCTGTTATTTCAAGCCAAAGTGTCACTCCAAAACGCTTACATGCTTTAAATAGCGGAAGCGCATCAGAAAAAAAGGATAGGCTTGAAAGATAAGACGGTGGAATATTAACCGAAATAAAACGAATAGACTCAGGCAACTCTCCCAAACTGGTAGAGAGCTTTTTAAATAGCCGCTGAGTAAAAAAGTTGGCGTAGCCTTCTTCTTCGATGCAACGGAACGATTTTTCATTACATCGCGGTCTATTCCATCGAGTTAAAACCTCGGCACCGATCTGGTTTTCACGTTGTAACCCATAGATAGGTTGAAAGATAGGATAAAAAGCACCTTCGCGTATATCTGCAAAGACCGTTTTACATTCATCCTCCCTTGTTGAATTTTTCATAAGTATGACCCTCTACCATCATTGTTTAATATAAAGATTAACGGAGCGCATTGCACAATAGTAGGCATCAGAAAAGCCAATTTCTTGAGCTATGCTATGCGGAACCTATAATGACATAGCAATCAATAACTTAATCCAGAGCTCGAGATGTGAGGAAGTGAATGTTCAGGGAGTACCTAAAACGACTACGGGAAGAGGTTGGACTGACACAAAAAGAGCTCGCGACGAAGTTAAACCTTGCGAGCGTTGATTTTGCTTCGATTGATCCTGTAACGATTAGCCGCTGGGAAAGAGGAACCACTGCCCCTACTACCGTTAAAGTGATCAAGGTCCTCAGAGTGCTGACAACAGATCTAATGCCTTTTCTTAGCTCTCTTCCAGTGGAGCCAGATAAAAGTATCTTTGACGAGATCGTTGAGTATCGATTTAAGTCTCCTTGGGCCAAATTAATGAGTGATTCTTATGAGGCTCCGACCCAATGTAAAGATGTCCTAGAGGCACCGCTACTCGAGAGCAGCCAGGATGATTATCTAAACAGCTTAAAGCACTTTTTTGCGAGTCTATCTTTAGGGT
>NZ_JAHGAH010000529.1:0-523 GCF_030248475.1 Vibrio sp. D173a | reverse complement strand
GGGGTCATTATGTCTATGTGCTTTCAAGATTCAAGGTAAGTGTGAGTCATCTGAATGGATTCTATCCAACACATTTTGTGACTATCGTTTAATCTCAGCGGACAAGGAAGCGTAATGACAATAGATGATACATTTTGGCTAGTAGCCAAGAGAAAGGGTTTTGTTCGGTTTGTAATTGAAACTGGCTTACCATTTAGTTTAATCATGTTTATTGCAACTGGAGTCATTTACGATCAATTTGGTGATGGTTTTCTAAATTTGAACGTATTGAAACATGTGGTCGTTTGGCTAGTCGGTGGCGTCTTTTTTGGTATTTACCAGTGGTATAACTTAAAAAGACGAGCGTCCGGACAGGTCTGACAAAGGTAAACATGTACTTGGATGGTACGCACATAACAAATGTTTAAGAGGGATTCGCAACGCGTGGCATTTTCACTACGCGTTGGTTTTAGTGATTAAGGTGGTATGCAGAAGCTTCGGTATTGCGTCGCTCACCCCTTAACATGGCGTTGATATGACCCCC
>NZ_JAHGAH010000528.1:0-662 GCF_030248475.1 Vibrio sp. D173a | reverse complement strand
CGAGATAGCTTCAAGTTTCTGAATACTATCGATTACTTGCTTTGGTGATAGCTCAGTAAGACATTTTAAATGCTTGAATTCACACTCACGCTTGAAACAAGGGCGACAGTCGATGTCAGTATGAACAATTTCGACTTTCTCAGCCAACGGTGGTGTGTATTTAGGAGAGGTTGAGCCATAAACAGCGACAACATTACACCCAACAGCGGCAGCAACGTGCATTAAGCCTGAGTCGTTAGCGACAACAGTTTGGCAAGCTCCGAGCAAGTCTACGGCTTCGATTAAGCTAGTTTGCCCAGCTAGTACATGAATCTTTGATTGCAGCTCTTCTGGCACAAGTGCTTTGATGCCGTTGCAAGTCTCAAGATCTTTCTGTGAACCAAATAACCACACCTGCTTACCGGTACTTACCATAGCTGTTGCTACTTTTGCGTAATGTTCTTCTGGCCATTTTTTCGCTGGGCCAAATTCTGCACCAGGGCACAGCCCTACGGTTGAGTTGTCTATCGTTAGGCTAAACTTCTCAGCAGTTTTTTGTTGTTCGACTTTGTCGATAGTTAAAGCGGGTCTAGGTAAGTTTTCTAAGCCACCTAAAGAGCTTGAATCAAGCATCTTGTCTTTCGGATGAGCTAAAGCCACATAGCGCTCAACCATGTATTGGA
>NZ_JAHGAH010000527.1:0-725 GCF_030248475.1 Vibrio sp. D173a | reverse complement strand
GTGGCATCATCTGCACGACGCTCGGTTGTCGAACACTGCTCACCGTAGAAATCCATATCATCAAATGAGTAATGGTAACCACCAGTTGGTGTCCAACGGTCAGTGTTGCGGCCTTCACCTTTAGCAATCAGGTACTTGATCGCTCGGTGTAAGAGCAAATCTGGGTAGCGACGAATTGGTGAAGTAAAGTGCGCGTAGCGCTTCAGTGCCAAGCCAAAGTGACCACAGTTGTCGGCGTTGTATACCGCTTGCTTCATAGAACGTAGCAACATGGTTTGAATCAGTTCGCGGTCTTCGCGCTCGTTAATCTGACGAATCAGTTGTGCGTAATCGGTTGGCGATGGCTGCAGACCACCTTCCAAGCTTAGACCTAACTCACCCAAGAAATCTTTAAAGCCAGCTAGGCGCTCTTCTCCTGGAGTCTCATGGATTCGGTATAGAGCTGGCTCTTTGGCTTTTTCTACTAATGAAGCAGAAGCGATGTTCGCCAGAATCATACACTCTTCGATGATCTTGTGAGCATCGTTACGAATCACAGGTTCAATGCGGTCAATCTTACGGTCAGCGTTGAAGATGAACTTGGTTTCTACCGTTTCAAACTCAATCGCACCACGCTCATCACGAGTCTGCTTAAGCACCTTGTACATCTTATGCAGCTCTTCAAGGTGCGGTACTTCTCTCTCGTAACGCTGACGAAGCTCTTCATCACCATCGAGAATCGCGCC
>NZ_JAHGAH010000526.1:0-771 GCF_030248475.1 Vibrio sp. D173a | reverse complement strand
ATCAGGAATACACTGCACCAATACCGTAATGCTGCTTCGGGTGTTTGTGCTGGTTGAGGCACTGGTTTCTAAGGGAATAGGGCAATCAGTGGCTTTGATTCTTGAGTCGACATTGGCGGATCTTACCAAGAGTTCTCCGCCCATAGGCTGCTCAACGGTGTCGAGAATATGTTGCTCAGCGGCGGCTTGAATGGCCTCAATTTGTTCTGATGTCGCACCTTGTGCAAAAAAACTAAACAATATTGATATAATGCCGATAAACTTAGCGACAATTTTAAAAAAAGCTCTACATGTTGTTGTGGAAAATGGTTGCAGATTTGAGTTATGATACGTCATTCTGTTTCTCTGGTGGTTCGTAGCCTGTAGTAGATTAACACTTTTTAATCAAAAAAGTTTGATATGGAGATGCGCTCATGACGGGTATTCTGGATTCAGTGAATCAGCGTACACAACTCGTCGGTCAAAACCGATTAGAATTACTAACCTTTCGCCTAATGGGGCGTCAGCGCTATGGTATTAACGTATTTAAAGTTAAAGAAGTACTACAGTGTCCTAAGCTGACTTCAATGCCAAACTTGAACCCGCTGGTTAAGGGTGTTGCGCACATTCGTGGTCAAACCATTTCGGTCATCGACTTAAGCCTAGCCATTGGCGGCCGTCCAATTGGTTAATTGGAGCAAGAAGGTCCTGATAGGCGTCGAGATTAATCATTTTAATTTTTAATACTTTACATTCAAATTTCGGTTTATCCAGCCAGCGTCTTTTCAAAGG
>NZ_JAHGAH010000525.1:0-1813 GCF_030248475.1 Vibrio sp. D173a | reverse complement strand
CTGCAGGCAGTTCTTGCTGAAGCACCAGCGACGTACGCAGCATACAACACGGTTTTCGGGCTGTTTATCAAGAACACAACATTCAGCCCGCTAGAGCAGCAGGTGGTTAAACGACTAAAGTATGAGACATCTTTGAAGCCCAATGTATAGGCTACATTGGCAATCGTCTGCTCTCGTTTCTGGATAAGGGTTAACTTGGCTTGCTCTATGCGAGCTGTGGTGACATATTCCTGAAAGCTGACCCCAACGTTGGCATGAAATACTTTAGAGAAATAGTTCACTGACAGGTGGCAATGGTCAGCTACTTCTTTCTCTGTCACTGCGCTATTTAAGTGAGCATCTATATAGGAAACGGTGCTTTCTACGTTAAAACGATGTGATATTTGATAGGCGTCTGGTTTATTACTCAACTGTTTGTATCTTTCTAAAAGAGTAGATAGGTGATTAGTTGCTTGTATATTATTCTCATTAATATGTGTAATGTTGCTTATTTTGTTTTCACTTTGGTAAATATTATTGTGAATAACAATAATGTCTCTGTTTAAATTAATCGCTATTTTCTCTGCAAGGTCGGCTAATTGCTTATTTCTACTACTATGTAGGTATAAAAAGCTAAATGATTGATTTGGTTCACTTAGTACAGAAATATCCCAACCAACGTGATTAATAATGAAATTAGTTTGAATTACTTTTAACAAACAAGAATTCAAATAATTTGGCTCATCACCGATGAAATTTCCTTTTTCCATATCTGTAACTATTTGATAAGGCGTTAACCTTATGAATCCAGTTTATTATCATTAAAGTAAATAATAGAAGAATAGTAAGAAAGGTCAAATTATTGACAAAATAATACTAACCGCTTGGTATGAAATGTACTGAAATGAACAGGTGAGAAGACTACGTAAGTGATGGAATAAAAGATCACAAGAAAGCGTACTCATCATATATTCCTCCTAGGGCATTGTTTTATTTGCGTTTTAGGAGAAAGGCACTCATGTGAGTGCAAACCAAAAGAGTGACATGGAGTTCATTATGTTTTTATCTACTTATATCAAAGCAAAATTACTACTTGAAGAGTTCGCAAAAGACGAGCGCGGTGTAACAGCGATTGAGTACGCGGTGTTAGGCGTAGCGGTTGCTGCCGTTATTATATCTGTATTTAATAGTACAGATAACAGTTCTTTAGATAATGCTCTCAGTGAGGGAGTGAAAAATATCAAAAAAGCAATGGATGGCAGTACAACTAACTAATAAGTTAATGATCGAATCTATCATAACATTTAAGTTGTTTATTTGGGGATTGTTTTTAATTCTGATGTCTATATGCTATTTCGATATTAGGAAAAGAAAGATCCCCAATACAGCAGTTTTTTTATTGTTGATTTTCTTATTAATTTCTACTTTAGTGTATGAAATAAATATTTATTATATATCTTTCTTTATTACTTTATTCATTTGTTTCACGCTTTGGATGCTTGGGATTTGGGGTGCAGGGGACGTCAAGCTGTTGACAGTGCTTTCACTATTTATATCACCGGGTTTCTTGTTCGCCTCTATATTGGTTGTTCTTGTTGTTGGTGGCGTCGCCGCACTCTGTGAATATTTAACAACTAAGGTTATCCCTTCTAGGAAAAGCAAGGGCGTTCCATATGGTGTTGCTATTTGCGTGGGAGGGTGTGTTGGAATCTTAGCATCCATGGGCCAGTAAGGAGACGACATGAGCATCAAGGTTATTGTTCCAGTTGCCCTGATTGCAATCGGGGCTGGTTTGTTTGGTATTTCCCAGCAATACCTCAATCAGAGCAGCATT
>NZ_JAHGAH010000524.1:0-1287 GCF_030248475.1 Vibrio sp. D173a | reverse complement strand
AGGCGTTTACCTGTGTTAAGAACATTAAAGGTCGCTGCCACTGTATTACGTTGGTAGTTGTCACCACTTTCACGAACGGCACCATCACCATCGATAATCGCACCACCATCTGGGTATTCCACTAGCGGAGCGTGCTGCTCAGGCATTTGAATAATTTTACCTGACACAATTGAAACTTTAGACGGACGATAAATCACGCCCGACGTGATTGCATCGGTACCGATGGTGTCGTTGTGATCCAAAATGGTATCGCCATTCTTATCGAAACCAACGAACACATAGCGATTGTGGATAGAGTCTTGATCACCGCGCTTCGCGTAATCTTCTTCATTGTATTTCGCGTTAACCGATGCCAGCAGGGTCTTGATTGCACCAAAGTCGCCAAAGCCGTTGTTCTCGATCTCCATCAAACCAAGAATATCTGCGTCTAAACCGTAGATAGCCTCAACAATCTTAGCTTTTTGAAGTTCGTACTCTTCTTCAGACTCAGCGCCACGGTTATCACCATATTGGTTCGCACTGCCGCCGTAAGGTGAGTTGAACAGATTCAACACGTTCTGTGTCGCTACTTTCACAGTAAAGCCTGCATCGTACTCTTCATTAACGATGTCATACTCACCAGAGCTTGAAACTGGACGTGGTGTATTAGGCGTAATATCAGCACTTGTCATCTGATAACCACCAGCCGCAGGATCTTTCACGACTAGACGGTACTCATCGTAGGTATAAGCAATCACACCTTCTACGTTCTTAATGCCATCATTAATACGAATTGGGTTGTCGTAGCTGAAGTTTGCGTAGTAAGGGATCTGGCCGTTACTTGGTGCTTTTTCGCTGTCTAGGAACAGAGTGGCGTCGCGGTTTTGTTCAATCTTAGCGATCGATTCAAAACTACCTGCAACATACTCTTGGTTCGGGTGGAAGTTCGGAGTTTCATACGCTAGAGCCAAGTTGTTACGGAATTGGCCTTTATGGTAAAGCTCGAAGTCGAAAGCGAATGCACGGGTTACGCGCATATCTTGGTTGCCGTCTTTGTTGTCATCCATGTCTTCAACAAGTTTGACGAACATACCCTCGTGGCGCTCTAATGTGTTTGCAAAAGATGCACCGTCTTCCGGTAGGCGTTTTAACTCAACAGGACCTGGAGGAGTAACACTGTTTCCAGTTTCAACCCAGTTTCCTGACATATTAAACTGTGTTTGACCAAAGTATTCACGAACGGTGCCAACCACAGTCACTTATGTACCAACGGCAGGTTGAGTGCTTGAATATACAAACAGACCATCT
>NZ_JAHGAH010000523.1:0-1269 GCF_030248475.1 Vibrio sp. D173a | reverse complement strand
TGGTAACACCTTAGTTGAGCACATTACCAGTCAGTTTAATGCCAATGCGGATGCCAATGAATCTGGTCCACATCTAGCGACGGTGCGTTTGGACCTGCGTGGAGCTGAGAGCCGAAACACGGTCATCGATGACTTTATCGATGCTTGGCGTAATGATGTGGGTGAACTGGCCGATCCGATTTCTCTGGTATTCAAGCAGCCGACGGTGGGGCCGGGTGGACGAGCGATTGAAATTCGCGCCAAACACGATGATCTGCAAGCGCTGAAAGCAGCTTCGATTGATATCCAGGAGTACTTGAATCAGTTTGATGGTGTGCATGGCGTGCTTGATGACATGCGAATTGGTAAAGAAGAGATCTTAGTTAAGTTAAGACCGGGGGCGGAGACATACAACGTCAACGGACAGATGATCGCGTCTCAACTGCGTGCTGCGTTCTTTGGTCAAACTGCGGATGAGATTCAGGTGGGTGTTGAGAACATCTCAATCGAAGTGCGTTTGGACAAGCAGCAAGCTGGCGATGTTCAGCAGCTTGCGAATTTCCCAATCATTACTTCAGACGGCAGCCAAATTCCTCTAGCGACATTAGCGACGCTCGATTTTCAGCGAAACTATGTGCGAATCCAACGTATTGATGGACTGCGTACTATCAGTATCTTCGGTGATGTGAACAATAAAAAAGCCAGCTCTTCGGCTATCTTGGCGCAGTTCCAGCGCGATGAAGCGCCTAAGCTGCTAAAGAAATACCCTGGACTGCGTTTTGATTTTGAGGGTGAGGCGAAAGATGCCGCTAAGACTGGTGCCTCTATGGGTAAGGGCTTCTTATTAGGTTTGTTTGGCGTCTTTACCATATTGAGTTATCAGTTCCGCAGTTACCTAGAACCTTTCGTGGTGATGTTGGCGATTCCTTTAGCCTTTATTGGTGTTGTTGTCGGGCACTGGTTGCTGGGGCATTCTCTGAGCATGCCGAGTATGATGGGTTTTGTTTCATTAGCTGGGATCGTGGTTAACGACTCGATACTCTTAGTGCAATACATCCGGCACCATGTGGATGAAGGGGATAGCGTGCATGACTCTGTAGTGAAAGCGAGTCGTGAGCGTTTTCGTGCCGTGTTCTTAACCTCGATGACTACTGCGGCAGGTCTATTGCCTCTGCTTACAGAAACCAGCTTGCAAGCTCAGGTTATACAGCCGCTAGTGATCTCGATTGTGTTTGGTATCTTTGCATCAACGCTACTGGTTTTATTCATGATTCCGGCGGCTTACGCCAT
>NZ_JAHGAH010000522.1:0-810 GCF_030248475.1 Vibrio sp. D173a | reverse complement strand
TGAAGACAACGCTCAAAAAATCATTCTGACTAAATTGCCCTGCGTTGCTCTCATATCTCTTCAGGTATGAGTCTTTTAGCTGCTCTGCCTTGGTTCTATTCTTGGAGTTAGCGATAAACACAACGATCGCTATAGCGATAGCTAAGGCAAGAATATACAACATTAAATTTCCTTTCTTGGTTTGATTTCAGACTCTAAATAAACAATTGAGCATAATATCAATACTTACAGTATGGATTCTTTATCAGATGCTCGAAGTGTGCATTCGTACCAGTTTTCGAGCGTTTATGTGCTCTTAATCTTTGACCACAATCATCACAAATGAAGTGTGTTTTATGGCGTATCTCTAGTGCCTCATCGATGGTTATGGGTTGGTTGTCGCTAGCATTTATTGCGGTGAATATGTTCTTAGTCGTCCTTTGGGCTTTCTTACTGCTTGTACGAGAATGGTCTATCAATTGACTGCTACTGATTGTTAGGGGGCCAAACAGTGCGGTTTCTATCGTTATCATATTTCACCCATAAAAAGAGGCACATAGAACCTTTAACGCTCTACTTCGGTGAGGGTGTAGTATCCATATTGCTTTCGAGACTCTCCATTATTTATAGAAAGAAAGAGACTCTTTTATATCAATGAGACAATAAATCCATATAAATCAAAAGATTAGACTCATGCACAAAGGAGTCTAATTTAGGGAAGATATGCTCAACAAAGCAAGAAATGACAAAACCAAGCGTAACGGCTTGGCTTTAGTATCTGAATAGAATTTTAGTATTTGAATGGAACTTTGTTATTTGGATAGAGCTTTA
>NZ_JAHGAH010000521.1:0-752 GCF_030248475.1 Vibrio sp. D173a | reverse complement strand
TTTTGTGGCGAGAAAGCATAGCGTTATTTACCAATCAGGTTGGAGGTGCATTCCCTGTTTGTACTCAAAACAGTAAAAATATGGTGATGGCAACACTCACACCAACCCAGTTTAAGGTGTTAAGAGTCATGAATGTACCTTCAGTGGAGAGATCAAGCAGGGCTGCTTGATGCTACGATGTGAATCATGACATCTTATTGTTACGAACAAATTACATCGTTACATTATTTTTGCGAGTAATTCGGTTATTTGTTATTAAGCCGCTTTGCGTAAAATAGGATCTAACCATCGGTTTGGCAGCAAGCGTTTAAGGATCGCAAAGATCTTTGTCGGCGTGGTGACTCGATATCGCAATTTAGGCTGGTTTGCCGTCAGCGCGTGATAGACGGGCTCGATACAGCTTTCTGGCGGCAGTACAAAGCGATTTCCTGAGGTTTCATTCTCAAGTCGCTGTTGCTGCTGTTGATAATAGTCTCTGTGAACGCTGCGCTCTGGCTTGATCCAGTTATTGAAGGCAATCAGAGCGTTACGTCTGAATTCTGTTTCGATTGGGCCCGGTTGAAGCAGTGAAATATGGATACCACTCCCATGAAGCTCAAGTCTTAGCGTATCTGTCCATCCCTCTATCGCGAATTTAGAGGCGTTGTAGGCACCTCTATACTTCATTGCTGCAAAACCAAGTACAGAACTATTTTTAATAATTCGTCCTTCACCTCGTTCTCGCATATGTGGACGGACTAAGTTGACGAGGT
>NZ_JAHGAH010000520.1:0-725 GCF_030248475.1 Vibrio sp. D173a | reverse complement strand
TCTACCGCAATACAAACTGTTTTTTAAGGTGACGGTTCCGGTATGCCTGCCGGCGATATTAGATATTGCAACCTACCTGTTTATTAATGCATTGACCACGACTTCTGCGGTAGTATTCCTATATTCAACGGATACTATTCCAGCGTCGGTTTCGGTACTTAATATGGACGATGCCGGTCAAACCGGTGCGGCTGCGGCGATGGCTGTGATGATTATGCTAGCGGCAGCGAGTGCGAAAGTGGTGCACTTAGTCATCAACAAGTTGTTTGAGAAACGCACACAAGCATGGCGCAAGCGATAATTCGCGGCTTGTCGAATAAGAAATAATATGTGTGGCCATGGAGCGGCTACCAGAAATAATAAATAAAAGGCAAATTGGTGCAGTACGTAAAAATTAAAGATGTCATCGTAGAGCAGATTGAGTCGGGGATGCTATCTCCAAGACAGAAGCTGCCTGCCGAGCGCAAACTCGCTGAATCATTCGATACTACACGTGTCACTTTGCGTGAAGCGTTATCGTCACTAGAGGCGGAAGGGCGCATCTATCGCGAAGATCGCAGGGGCTGGTTTATTTCACCTGAGCCATTGCGCTATGACCCAACACAAACACTTAACTTTACCAACATGGCGCTGTCGCAAAATCGTCAGCCAAAGACAGAGCTGATTGCAGCTAAGGGAATATTGGCAACGAAAGAGGCCACTCGATTGCTTAAACTGGCGCCGTT
>NZ_JAHGAH010000052.1:0-766 GCF_030248475.1 Vibrio sp. D173a | reverse complement strand
CAACCCATCAATTAAGCTTTTGGACAAGCTCGGTTTTGAGTTTTATGGGACCAAACAAGATGAGTTTGGCCCCTACCACGAGTATCGTTACTCGGAGCTTAGTGAAAAAAAAATCACATTCTATGAGGCTGTAGCTCAAAGCGCATCGCACGAAAGCCAACCATGGTAAGACTGCCTTTATAACAGTCATCACCCAGCGCAGAGAATTCGAACTGATACACGGTGTGCCAACGCCATATTGTGGTTAGCTCATGGCGCATCTTTAACTTATGACCACTGAACGCCACGCTCAGCAACTGGAGATCGAGTTCTTTGCACTTTCTCGCTATCGCCGCTTTGGCAAGCTCTGACTGTCGGCGTTGCTGCCAAAACAGAAAGCAAAAGAAACAAAGAAACAGAATCCCCAATAAATTATCTATCATTCTTCGACACGTCCTTTTGTATCCATCCTAGTCTTATCTTTCGCCGATTGGCTTACTGCGCTTTTGCGGCTTGCTGGAGCTTAATCAAAGCGTTAGCCAGTTCTGGTGATGGGTTCGAGTTTAAGATTGGTAAGAATACCATTCGTAAGCTTGGAATCATCACAAGATCAGCAAACAGCTGATTGAACAGGTTCTGGTTGCCTGTTTGGGCAAGGCGAAGCAAGAACTGCTCTGCGATTTTAGCGTCTTGTAATGTGTGCCAGCCTCGTCCTGCAAGACCAATCAATACCTCTTGGTGACCCAGTCTTGGGCTAGCCAGTACGCTGTTGACGACTTGTTTTGCG
>NZ_JAHGAH010000519.1:0-623 GCF_030248475.1 Vibrio sp. D173a | reverse complement strand
ATTCTCTTCGTTGATCGCTAGGGCTTTAAAGTGCCACTTTGCTGAGCTCCACGCGAGATCATCAAACTGTGCCCCGCCAACTGGTGAGCTGATATTTGGGAAGAAACTGTTGAGCTGTTCTGAGTCGGTATCAAGGAAGTTAGACTCGAAGAACTCACCACCTATATAACTCTCTACCGTACAAAGACCAAACTTACCCATGGTCTTCATCAGCGACTTTTCGCAGGCTTTTTGGAAGTTCTTTAAGCCTTGCTCAATCGATTGGTTGTTACACAGCGTTTTAGCGCGGTGGTAGACAGAGATAGGGCAGACGGCTGAGATACCAAAACCTAATAGACGGGCGATGTCATGGCTACTTGCTGCCTGACCCGTTTGGTAAATTACGCTGGCATCGAAACGCAGACCGCGTTTAATAAGTCTTTGGTTGACGGCAGTAGCAACAAGAATCGCTGGCAGTGCAGCCTTGCCATTGCCAATCTGTTTGTCGCTCAGCACCACAATATTGGTGCCGTTCTCAACCGAAGCCTGAATTTGGTCACAGAGTTCGGTAAGCGCTTCAGCAACGCGCGCTGAATTATCTTCTCGGCTATTTAATGTTGGATTGAAAAGGGCATCAAATGTTT
>NZ_JAHGAH010000518.1:0-820 GCF_030248475.1 Vibrio sp. D173a | reverse complement strand
ATGTCTTAGGTGGGCCATATGGCGACGCAGTTGATGCTTTCGCCCTGTCTTTGGCAACATTTCAACTAAACAGTAACGACTGGTTGGAAAGCGCCCTGTCGAATACGGTACTTCTACTTTGGCTAGAGGCTCATAGACAGTGATCGCCTCCTGCGCCTCTTTATCTTCTTTTGCGAACTTGTCAGCGATCTTATCCAGTTCAACCTTAAGTGCGTAATCTAGGGTATCACCCTCTTCTATCCACCCACGTACGATCGCATGATAGGTTTTCTGCATCTCATGGTTCGCAAACATCGGCATCACCTCAGAGGCAACTTCGCTCGACAAAGCAAAAACGAGCACACCCGATGTTGGCCTATCTAAACGGTGCAGAGGGAAAACGCGACAAAGTACTCGTCTTGATAGATGATCTCTAACATTATGCACATACCTCATCGATCTGCTTTATCGTCACCAAAAGGTCACTCTTGGTCGCGTCGTTCTTCCACACTTCTGCGAAATAAGGGGCAATTGAAAATCCTTTTGGTAACGCGGCACCTGACGCGATCATCGCCTTAATTCGAGCAATGAATATCCACTGAAGCCACTGTTCAGGCTCAAGCGTATCAATAGCAAAAGGCTGCGTGCTCGCCAACGCCTCATCGCTAGGTGGCACCTCACTCCATAGCTGTGCGTGTTGTAATTGCAGCTCCAACTGCTGAAGCAAAGAGAATAACTGTGTGGTTGCCGTCATTTTTCACCAAGTAATTTATCGCATGACCTTGAAATTGGGCCATAGAGTACCATCTATTGGGGAAAGAAAGTTAGGAGCTTATTACTG
>NZ_JAHGAH010000517.1:0-626 GCF_030248475.1 Vibrio sp. D173a | reverse complement strand
AGCTCGATGGATGACGTGATCGATTTGACGATCAAAGATGTACGTATGGTAGGCCCTGACATTCGTATTGTCGCTCAGCCAGTATGGAAATCTTAATCCTCGATAGTTATATCTATAGTAATTTAACTGCTTGATGCAAAAGCAGTAAGAACAAGAGTTTTAGAATGTTTACAGGAATTGTAGAAGCCGTAGGTACCCTAAGTGCTATCACACCTCGCGGTGAAGATATTACGGTAACCGTGAATGTCGGTAAGCTGGATATGTCTGATGTACAGCTCGGCGACAGCATCGCCACCAATGGTGTGTGTTTGACTGTGGTTGAATTCGATGACAACAGCTACAGCGCTGATTTATCACTGGAAACTCTGAAAAAGACCGGCTTTATAGACTATCAAGCGGGCGATAAAGTAAACCATGAGAAAGCAATGCTGCCGACCACTCGTTTTGGCGGTCACATTGTTTCTGGACACGTTGATGGTGTGGGCGAGATCGTCGAACGCAACCAAGTTGGTCGTGCGATTGAATTCTGGGTAGAGATGCCCGCTGAGATCTCAAAGTACGTCGCTCAAAAAGGCTCTATTACTGTCGACGGTATCAGCCTCACAGTGAACGATTTACGTAAGAAC
>NZ_JAHGAH010000516.1:0-643 GCF_030248475.1 Vibrio sp. D173a | reverse complement strand
TAACTGATCGGAGTTAAGTCGTGTGCTGGATGTGAAATAAGGAAATTCATACCCCGGAACGATAATTGCTTTAGTCCGTTTCCCTTGCAGTATATGACCTAATTTTTAGGTGATAAGGAATGAATTTGCCGCTCCTCTTGAGCGGCGTGAAGGAAAACGATGAAATATAAAGTAATTCCATTCTTGTTGTGTCCCGCATTGGTTTACGCAAAAAACATTGCACAGATTTCAACTTATGAGGACAACTACGTATTAGGTACATACACCACCGACATCAATCAAAACGCTTACAACGAACTCGGTTCTGAAATGGACTCGCTGCAACAGTTTGAAGCGAAGTTTCAGATCTCAGCTTCGCTCCCGTTTTACCGATTCAGCTCTGGCACCGCGTTAATGGGCGCATACACGCAAAAGTCTCTCTGGGAGCTCGCAAACTCTGACATTTCCTCTCCGTTCAGAGAAACCAATTACAAACCACAATTGTTCTTGGCTCACCAATCTAACACATATGAGCCTTCTGCCTGTCAATAGGCAATAACATCCTATTGGCTGCGTGAGCAGCCAATGCTCTTCGAACAACAAAGTTATCTACTTCGCTTTGTCATTTCGGTCATCAAGCATTGCTTACGACAAACACATATTG
>NZ_JAHGAH010000515.1:0-909 GCF_030248475.1 Vibrio sp. D173a | reverse complement strand
GCGCTCTTTGTTGTTGAAGAGTGAGTTACCACCGTCGTATGAGCGTTGGCTATAACCTGCGGTCAGTGCGTATTGGTGGCGACCTTGAACCCCAAACAGACTCACTTCTGCACCCAGCTGATCATAGGATTCGGCACTGCCATCGGCATCACGTGTTTGGTAGATAACCGATGGGATCAACATCATGCTGCGGCTCAGCGGTTGACGATATTGGCCTTTCAAGTAGAAGGTATCTGCATCTCGCTTGAGTTCAGATTCCTGAATTGCATCGTTTTCAACATCTTTAGTAGCATATGCCATATCAAGTGAGAATGGTGAGCCTGCAATACTGCTCAATTTCAAACGAAAGGCATTGCCCTTTTCGTCAGTTTTTGTGCGTGATACGCCAGTATCATAAGGGTTAGCCCAAGTCTCACCGGACATGATGGTTGGTAGGATTGAAGCATCAATCACCATTCCAGACTGCAGCTGATATTTGTAGCCGACTTCAAGTACGACGGTACCCGTCGCGATATCGTCACGAGCGGTACCCGTATAAACCTGATGATTTAAGCGATCACCAAAGGTGTAGGCAATGCTACCCAGTGGTGCGACTAAGAAAGAGCTTTCAGAGGAAGCTTTCTGGTCAAGAGAGGAGATATTGCTATCGCCATCAGCGTCAAAGTTAGACGTGGAAGAGGTAACCCCTGCGTTAATGGAGATCTCTCCGCTGATGCCTTGCTCATCGGCAAGTTTGGCAAAGGCAGGGCTTGCTGCAATGCTCAAAGCTAGAACTGTTATTTTGAATTTCATTCGCGGGGCTCCTTGCCCAACCTGTTAGTGAATCGTGAAAACTATAGATAACCGAAATACTAAAAGGTTCCTGATTAATTTTTTATCAATGATGCTTTTTGAGCATAGCAAAAAAAA
>NZ_JAHGAH010000514.1:0-730 GCF_030248475.1 Vibrio sp. D173a | reverse complement strand
TTTTGGCGCAGTTAACCTAGATGAAGCGATGAAACGTGCTCGTATGACGGTGTTAACTTTGTTTATCATGCAGCAGCACTTAAACAAGTACCTTCGTGTGAATTCCATCCTATGGAAGCTGTAAAGACCAATGTGTTGGGGACTGAAAATGTATTAGAAGCTTGTATTGCTAATGAAGTATCCCGAGTTGTTTGTTTGAGTACGGACAAAGCAGTTTACCCAATTAATGCAATGGGCATCTCTAAAGCAATGATGGAAAAGGTCATTGTCGCAAAATCACGTAATGTTGACCCTAAAAAAACTGTAATATCAGCTACCCGTTACGGTAATGTTATGGCGTCTCGTGGTTCTGTTATTCCTTTATTCTTGCGCCAAATCATAAATGGTGACCCGATCACTATTACTGATCCGAATATGACACGCTTTATGATGACTTTAAACGATGCTGTTGACCTTGTACTTCATGCATTCACGTATGGCGTTAATGGCGATATTTTTGTTCAAAAGGCGCCTGCAGCAACAATTGAAATTTTGGTAGAAGCGTTGAAAAAAATCACTTCTAAACCGGATCATAAAGTCAATGTAATTGGTACTAGACATGGTGAAAAGCTTTACGAAGCTTTGTGTAGCCGAGAAGAAATGTTTGTTGCTGAAGATCAAGGTGGTTACTACCGAATTCCATCTGACAATAGAGATTTAAATTACTCTCAATATGTCGAGGAAGGGGAGC
>NZ_JAHGAH010000513.1:0-688 GCF_030248475.1 Vibrio sp. D173a | reverse complement strand
AACACTGCCACTGTTTCACAGTTTTGGGCAAACGGTAATGATGAACGCGAGCATTCTAACGGGTGCGACGATTGTAATGATTCAGCGCTTTGATCCTTTGGATGTGATTGAACAGATCATTGAGCATAAAGTGAGTGTGTTTGCTGGAGTGCCTACCATGTATATGGCTATTCTTAAAGCAGGACAAGCATGTCAGGAACGCTCTGATAAAGTTAAACATAGCCTACGGCTTGGTGTTTCTGGAGGCTCATCGATGCCTGTCGAGACCATTCGCCAATTTGAAAAACAGTTTGAATTACCCATTTTAGAAGGCTATGGACTATCAGAGACCGCACCTGTGGCAACCTTTAATCATATTGATGGGGACAGAGTGGCGGGTAGCGTCGGGCAACCTTTATGTGGTCACCTTGTTAAGGTCACAGATGTTGAAGGAAACAGAGATGCCATTGGGGAGTTGGGCGAAATCTGCACTAAGAGCCCAAGTGTCATGAAAGGCTACTACAAGAGACCACAGGCAACACAGGAGAGCATTCGAGACGGATGGTTTTTAACTGGTGATATCGGTAGGCTGGATGATCACGGTAACTTGTTTATTGTTGATCGCGTGAAAGACATGATTATTCGTGGCGGTTATAACGTCTATCCTCGTGAGGTTGAAGAGGTGTTGATGTGCCACCCAGATGTCGAA
>NZ_JAHGAH010000512.1:0-1557 GCF_030248475.1 Vibrio sp. D173a | reverse complement strand
GCAAGCCAAGCTTCTGTAACGAGCGACCAAGCATTAGGTGGTATTGGTTCAATGCTTGCACTTGCACAAAACTCTCTGGGCAGCGCCGATAACAAAGAGCTCTCGTCACTGATCCCAGGCATGTCGACACTCGAATCCACCGGCCTTACATCTATCTTAAATTCACAGGGTGCTGTAGAAAGTGCATTCTCAGGTCTAGGTATGGACTCTTTAATGATCACGACCTTTGCACCAATTATTCTACAAGCACTACAATCACAAGGTGCAACCTCTGGTTTGCTTGACTCGTTGTCAGCAATTTGGAGTTAATCCTCCAAACGGACGCAACATCAAGGGCACTTCGGTGCTCTTTTTTGTCGGTGTTAGAAATTGAGATACGAGATACGAGATATGATGTGGCCCCTAAAAAGTAGACACAGGGGTTTAATTGATTAGCTCATAATCCATGGGACTCACTCCACCTAGAGTCCCATGCCTTCTTACTGGATTATAATAGTTATCGATGTAGATTCGACTCTGCATCGTCATTTCTTGTCGCGAGATCTCTCCTAAGTTGTTCATCCATTCTTTCTTGTATTGCGCGAAGAAGCTTTCAGAACAAGCATTGTCCCAACAGTTCCCTTTTCTCGACATACTAATTTTGATCTTACGTTTACGATGCCAGCGGATCGTTTCTAACGCTCGATACTGAATGCCTTGATCAGAGTGAAACAAGAGTTTGTGACCTAAAGGTTGCCTTTGCTCCCAAGCCTTATTCAAACTTTTTAGCACTAACTTTGTGTTGTTAATTCGACTTGTCGACCATCCAATCACTTTGCGCGAAAACAAATCTAAGACGACGCACAGATACTGCCAACCATCCGAGCAGCGCACCTGAGTTATGTCTGACACCCAAACTCGATCCGGTTTATCCACCTTAAATTGACGAGCAAGAATGTTATAAGCAGGTATAAGTGCATTTTGTCTTGGCGCTTTTCCATATCGCTTCTTGCTAGCGCAAGAGCGATAACCCATATTTTGCAAAAGCCTCTGTACTCGCTTTTTATTGCAAATAAAACCATTGGCGACAGCTGCCTCCCAAAGTTTTCTGTAACCTGGAATACAGTGTTGAGCTTCGCTTTCTTTCTTCAAGTAACTACTTAAGCACTCAACAGGGAGTTTCACACTGGTCTTCTTCAGAATGTATTCAAACCTTATTCTTTTTGACTGTCGAAGAAAGCCTTCGCTTCCTTTAAGAAATCGTTCTCCAGCTCCGCCATCTCAAGTTTCTTTTTCAATTGGCGAATTTCCTTCTCCAATTGAGCAACGGATTTTTCGGGGCCTTGATTTGGTAATGGGAGGGAATTAGTCTTCTTTGACGTCATTTGACATCTCCATTTAGAAAGTAGCACCGGTGATATCCCTAAGGATAGTGCTACCGACTTCACGGTGTCAGAAGAGTCGAGAGATTGCTGAACAGCTTCTTGTTTAAATTCGTCTGTATATTGTCTTTGTGATTTTACTTTCATGACACTTAATACTCTGTATTAAGTGTCTACTTTAGTGGGGTCACATCAG
>NZ_JAHGAH010000511.1:0-685 GCF_030248475.1 Vibrio sp. D173a | reverse complement strand
TGACGACTCAGCAACGGCTCAAAAGCTGATGGATCAATGGAACATTCGAACGCTGTCGGAATATCTAGGCCAGAAAGGACCTAAACCAGTTGAGCGTGAGTATCCCGATCCACAGAACTCGAACTGGGTAGAGCGTACCAACTTCATTTTGTCAGAAGGCACCATGAAGCATCACGATCAAAGACTGCTGCAACAGTTCGACTTACTCGGTTTGGGTAATGAAGACTACATCCTGAGTGATGAGCAGTTGAAATTGATTGAGCTAGGCGAGAAAAAAGGCGCAGAAAGAATCAAGAATGCAGGTTTCGATGATTCGCGTGATGTGCTTGGTACTCGTGAAGAGATGACAAAAGTTGCAAGCTATCAACATGCTTACGGCACTCTGATGGGACAATGGGGATTGCCTGCCAAACACACCATGTACAGCGGCGACTTTTTTGATACTGAAGGCGCAGTGCTAGACGGCAGTAAATATGATTACACCGTGACTTTCGATGCGCCACCGCTTGAAGAGGGCGGCTTTTGGTCATACACGGCTTACAGCGGCAAGACTCGCTTGATGGAGAAGAACGCGCTGAACCGTCACTCTCGAGGTGACCGCACATTAACACCGAACAAGGATGGCAGCTACACCATTACTATGAGTAGTGATGTGGAAGGGAATGAAGACAATCCGAACTTCCTG
>NZ_JAHGAH010000510.1:0-1579 GCF_030248475.1 Vibrio sp. D173a | reverse complement strand
CATCATCTTGATGGTAAACGTTATAGCGATTGCGCCCCTCTTCTTTCGCCGCATGACACGCCGCATCCGCTTGAGCATGCACCATCTGTGGAGACGCCGCGGTATGGTCGATCAAGCGAATACCGATCGAACAGGTCAGATTGAGACGAATCTCATCCCACAAGAAGGCGTTATCGCCCATCATCGCAATAATACTGCGACACACATTGATTGCGTCACGCTCGGTACAGTCCTTCAGTAGAACCGCAAACTCATCACCGCCCATTCGTGCGAGCACCGCATTGTAAGGCAGCACGTTCTCAAGTAAGCCGGCGCTGAATAAGATCGCCGCATCCCCAGCTTCGTGACCTGCGGTATCATTAAGGACCTTTAGTTGGTCAAGATCGAGGAACAGCATCGCATGGGTACGCATGTGGCTTTCCACCTCTTTGAGCGCTTTTTGCAGCTCTTGCTCAAAGTGGTTGCGGTTGAAGGTGTGTGTCAGCAAGTCGTAACGTGCTTGATACTCCAACTGCTCTGCCAGTTCATGGGTCTCGGTGATGTCCTCACCCACAATCAACAGTTGGTTAGAGTCGACCAATGGACGAATATTCTCTCGAATCCAGATCTTACTGCCATCAGCGTGACGATACTGAATATCACGACGCCATACTCCACGTGATTTATGTTGTGGCTGCAGCAAGATTTGGCGAGGAATCATGGCATTTCGGTCGACGTAAAACTCACGCGGTCGATGCCCTAACAACTCACCCAACGGATAGCCCAATAGCTCCTCAGCAAATTGGTTCACCTGCTGAATACGATTGTTTTCATCCAACGTAATCATCATCACAGGTTGCTTATCGTAGTAGAGCTTAAGGTTCGCTTCACGTTGGAACAGCTTGTTCTCTGCCAGCTTTCTTGAGGTCACATCACGAGCCTCAAACAGGAACTGACAATCATTAGACTCACTGTCCGGCATTGGCTTGAGAGAGATATCTAGGACGATCACCCCTCGGTCGCGACACCACACTTCCGCTTCGAAACGCAGCGATGCCTGAGACTCTGAGCTCATAAAGTATTTATTAAGCGTCTCACTCGCCGAGTCTTCCCAGTGCTTATGCTGATAGATAGGCGTACCCACTTGGTAACCTTGGTTGTAGAGCAGCTCATGTAATTTACTGTTACTAGAGAGCAGTACCCCATCGCGGTCGATAATGCCCATAAACTGCAGGCTCTGATCAAAGATAGATTCCAACAGCAATTGACTCTTACGGCTGTCGCGCTCGCTCTTCTTGAGGCGATTCAGATAGTAGACCAAGGTGATGATCACACAGCCCATCGCTAAAAACAGCAAGCTTAGCGTGCGAATCTCATCTTGGTAGCGCTCAAAGAAGGGTTGAGGCTTGTTGAAAAAGGTCGCTGAGGTTTCACTCTTGCCACCCAGATCCCAGCGTGTCAGCTGTTGATAGTCGAGTTTGATTTCTGCTGCACCCTCAAGAACTGGAGGCAATGTCTGATGTGGGTTTGCCAACACGCGCCGAAAGGTGCGTCCTGTTTCGCGCCCTTGGATCAAGCCACTCTGAATCACACCACCAAT
>NZ_JAHGAH010000051.1:0-31153 GCF_030248475.1 Vibrio sp. D173a | reverse complement strand
AAATTTTCCATGTCAAACTGCTTGTGTTTCAATACGGCTTTCGTCCCACTACAGAAATAGGTGACGTTATAAATCGGCATCGTTCCCCTCAATGGCTTTCAACACCCAATGTGTATCCGCATCGCCAATAATATAGTAAACTGATTGCTTATACATTAGAAAGCGAGGCCTTATGAAATCAAACAAAAATTGGCGACCGCTCTCTGTGAGTGTTTGGCACTATCTCATTGAGCATCGAGATAATAAGTCACTCTTTTTCCACGACGTCGCTCGCGAGGTGAGCATCAGTCTTCGTCATCTGAATTATCCACTGGCCTATGTGTTAGAGTTTTGTGAAAGACAGTCACTGCCGCCGTTAACGGGCATCGTCCTCATCAAGCAAGAAACCGTTCGCTTACAACGCAAATGCCCCAGCGCGCACTTTAGGCTCAAACACCAAGGGCAATTCTATTACCCCTGTGACGCGTCTTTCGAGGCGCTTTATCAACAAAAACTCGCAGAGGTAAGACGGTTCGATTGGCAAGCAATCCACTATGCGCCTTCGCCTTTGACGGTCTTTGAGCTAAAAAGCCAATGGTTAGAAGCAAAAAAGCAAAGAGCACCGGGGGCACCCCACGCTCACCACCTTAGTCAGTTGGCCAGACGCTGATGTCATTTATTGAAGCGACAAAAACAAAAAAACCGACGCGCGAGAGTGGCGTCGGCTTTCTTGGCTGTCCTTTGCACGCTAACTCGATGGGGGATGTCCGAGTCAACCTCGCTAAGCTTAGTATGCTTCATACTGTTTCACGATGGTCTTCTTTTAAAAATCAGACTTCCATTCTCATTATCCCTAATGACTTAACCAATGCCGCTAGGTGATCCATTCGCCATGCTCGCAGTGTGTTGGCTCTTCCAGCGCGAACCGCATATTGTGCTTGCCGAGAGAAACTGACGCCGATAAGATGGAACTTACCGGGTGTGTGGGACGATTCTTGCTCCAACACCCCATCAAACGCCTTCGCCAGCGCCAGACGTTTGAACTCCCCTTCTTTAATATGCTCCATAGCAACAACAAAACCTCATAATGACAATGACATTTCGTCATTATGTTCAATTTAATCCACAAAACTCAACAAGTGAAGAGAAAACGCGTCGTCTATCTTTACGAAACACCTTGCTTTCCCTTCCAATAACGTCACAAAATCACCTTCGTTAATTTTTTACCTCAAGGCCCTTAGAGCAGAGATAGTTATTATGATGTATGCCGGATTAAGAAAAGTCATCGCGATAAATTCATATCAGAAAAAGAAGATGTTTTCAGAGTATGATTTCAATTCACCAACTCAATTAACAGGTGATAATGGTGCAGGTAAAACATCACTACTAAGGCTTATTCCGTTCTTCTACGGTGCCACTGGTGCACAGATTGTTAGGAAATCTAACGTTAATAAACCATTCGCAGAGTGGTACTTACCACACAACAACAGCTACCTTGTTTTTGAGTACATTACCGCTCGTAGTCAAATTGCTCATGTCATTTGTTATCGGAATCTAAGCACAAAAGGGGGCATTGTTTACCTGTTCGTTAAAGGTGAGTTTGAGCAATCCGCACTTATCAAACAAGACCATGAAGAGAAGCCATACGCGATTACATGTACCAAATTAGCCGCAGAATTGACCGCTAAAGGTTTGGATTACGAATCTCGTATTACCAGTGTTAAAGAGTACCGAGAAATCATCCAAAACATTAACGCTGGTAATCGAAACAACAAATTCCTCGGCTATTCTCTGTGCTCTGGTCGGAATGATGTTCGTCATATCGAAAAAATCACTGCGGCATTAATTCAGGGCGAGTTCAACATGGCCGACACTAAGGCGCTTTTCCTTGATATTCTTGAACAAGGTAATCGCACTCTAGAATTTGGTGTTGATGCAAACAAGATTGAACAATGGTGTGATGACTACAACGGTCTAACCGCTTTCCTTGGTAAAAAAGACGCATTCGCGGAGACGATTGCGAACAATAAACAGATTGCCTATCTAACTAGCCGATTAGCCAATGCTCTGTTGGTCATTCGTGAAGAATCCGACAAGCTTGCTGAGTCACTATCAAAAACACACCGCGAGCTAGCAGATTACATCGAGGTAAGTGATAAAAACCTCGAAGAGATCAATGCCCTAAAACTCGACAAAGAGAGCTCCCGCCACTCACTTCAAAACGCCATCCGTAGCCTTGATTCTGAAATCGAAGCGCACTATCAAACGCTTTTAAGTTATGAAGAGAATGATTACCCAGAGCTATCGGTAAAACTAAAACAACTTCCATCTCTGGCAGACAAGTTAGCACAACAAAGAAAGAATTACGCCGAGCTTGAAACTAAGGTGGCTGACGCTAAAGATAAGCACGATCGTGATCTTCAAAACCTCAACAGCAAGTTCCATGATGAAAAATCTAAACTCACAGAGCAAAAGCTAAAAGCTCAACAAGAGGCCAAGGAGAAGCAAACTAAGGTCGATGACACTTTTCAGCAGCAGTTAAACGAACTGAGTAAGTCACACAATAACTTCACCAAAAATACAAGTACGGTACTTATTGAGCGTAAGGCTGAACTGGCTACTCAAGAGCAGCGCCTCAAGCACCCTGATATTGATGAACTTCTTACTGAGCAGCGCGAGCACCTTGAATCAGAAAAAGATAAGTTCCAGAACCAAGTCGATGAACTAAATCGAACTGTGAACTCAGCTGAAAAAGAAGAGAGTCACCTGCATAAGGAGCGGGAAAATCAGCTCTCTAACCTAGAGACAATCTGTATCAAGAAACGTAATGCAGAAGAAAAATTGAAGTGGGTTAACGCTCGACTCGACCCTGAATCTGGAACACTGTTCTCATTTCTTGAGACTCACAAAGCAGGATGGCAAAGCTCTCCACTCGGTCGGATTCTTACAGACGACCTTTTGATGGATACCACTCTTTCGCCATCGTTGACCAAAGACTCTGGCAGCTTGTTCGACTTGAGTATCGACACAAGCAATTTGCCTGATTGTACGGTGACTAACCAAGCGGATATCGAAGAGCGAGCCAATTTAATGGATCTCATCGATACGCTTGAGGATGCTGAGGTTGAACTTAATAAGCAAATCAAGAAAGTCGACGCCGCCATTAAAGAGTCAAACATTAAACTGGCACAACTTCGTAGCGAACTTCGAAACACAGAGCACGACTTAACTCAGACTAAGCGCAACCTTGAGAACAAAAAAATAGAGATAGCCCGAACTAAAGAGGCCCTAGTTGAGCAAATTCGCTCAAACATCAAATCGATTAATCAGAACATCTCTTTGATTGAAAGAGAGCTTTCAGAGGCCGAGGAGCGCTTTGGCGAAGCTGAATCAAAACTGAAAAATGATAGACTGACTCAGATTAGCACGATCGAAACTGCGCTCGAAATCAGTACCGATATCATCAACAATACGCTGAATAAGAACCATCAGATGCTAGGTGAGAACAGAGAACGCATCAAGATGGAATACGAACAGCGGCTAAGCGAACAGGGTATCAACCGTGATCTCTACCAGCGCTACAAGACAGATATTGAGGAGCTTGAAAACGAGATCAAGAACCTAAAAGCAAAGACTCAAGATATCAAAGATTACGAGACTTGGTTGTCTATCTACAATATTGACGATCCGAAACGCAGAAAGTCTCGCAACGACATGCAAAAAGAGCTTGAATCGGTTAACCAAAATATCCGCTCGTTTGAAACCAAACTGAAAGAGTTACGCAGCGAAACTCATCGCATCAAGCAACAGTTCAAAAAATCTATTGATACATTGGAGAATCGTAAGAAACGGGCTGATAGTGCCATCTATCGCCTATCCAATTACGAAGCGTTCGAGATCCAAGAAGAAATGGATGAGGGCTTTATTTACAGCGGAGACTTAAATTCACTAATGAATGAGGTTGAGAGTAAGCTGCCTGAACTCGAGATGCTATCGAAACAGCGTAAGAAAGATATTCAGCAGATGGAGGTCATTACGCTGGGTCTTGGTGACGGGGAGCTTTACCGTTTCTGGAATGAAACCAGTCGAAACACCATTAGCGAAGACATTGTCGCTAGCGACTCTAAGCGTATCGACATTCTAGAAAAAATCATGAATGACATTATTCCACAAGTAACGAGCATAACCATTGATAGTGCCGTTAACATGGGCCGCATGTTAGTAGACTTCAAGGACCGATTACTTGGGTTCGACCGCGACATTAAGAAACTCGGGCGCAATGTCTCTGAACAAGTAAAGGCAAACAACACTTTCTCCGTCGTTGGTTCCATCGACATCAACGTAGAGAGTTCGCTTTCAAAACTACAAGGGTGGCAAGATATTATTAACTTCTCTGAGGTTTACGAAGAGTGGGACCGTACTGGTGCGGCTGAACTGCCAACCAAAGAGTTCTACAACGCCCTAGACACACTCACTTACCATATTAGTGCCGACAAAGTGAAGACGCCGACCGAGCTCTTTGACATTAAGTTCGAAGTGACCGAAAACAACCAGCTTAAAACCGCTAAAACAGATAAAGACATGCGTGATTTGGCCAGTAATGGCACCAACTTGCTTATCCAATCCATGTTGTATCTGGCTCTACTCACGCAGCAACGCGGGGCTAACCGACTGTCAATTACTTACCCAACCGATGAGATTGGCAAATTGACGGCGGAGAACCAAGCGAAGCTACTTAAGATGATGGATACTCACCACTTCAATGTTGTAGCCGCTCAACCGGATGGTAACAACCGTACCGCTAACCTGTTTAAGAACTTGTATCACCTAACACCTGACAAGAACATTTTCAACAAACCTAAAGTAAGCAAGCTCGCTTTAGCAAAAGCTACTGAAGCAAGCACAGGAGCAGAAGCATGAAGCCCGTATCACAAGTCCTAGAGTCTCTACTGAGTGGTCGTTTTATCTGCCCTGCGACTGATCGCGATGCCTATAAGACCCTTAAAGACGATCGTACTCGCCGCGAAATTAACCAAGCATTGACTCTTATGAGTCGTGAGCTTCAATGCACGAGTCGAACCAGCGCCTACTATGTGACATACAAAACCATCGACGATCACAACCGCCGTCAGGTAACCACGTTGATGAGTAACGTACACGGTATCATTCGACCTGTAGTGAAGTTCATTGCAACAGTGAGTGAAGCGGCCCAGGTGGAAACGGTAATGGTTGGTGGTGATGAGTTAAATGTGCCTATACTTAGTGCGCAAATCCAATCATCTTCAAGCTTGATGGAGAAACTCGATAGCATTTACCGACTGCCAAAAGTGAGCCGAAAAAAAGTTCGTGAGACTGCCAACGAAAAACTCGAGGTCGTCGTCGAGTTTTTGGTTAAAGAGGGGATTGCCTATCTTGTAAATAAAGAACGTCAACTTTATGTGATGACAGGAAAGCTAGACTTTGTGTACGAGGTGCTCGACTTCATTGATACGCATGAGAAAGTTGTTGAGACAATCAACAAGGCAAACGAGGACCAAGGGGAGTTTAACTTTTGATTCGCTCTCAAAGCAACGGCAAGCATGGTGGTGTCGGCCACATGCTTCGCTTAATCAGCCAAGCAAATAACACCCTAGCTCAAATTTTTGAGAACGGTACGGTCCGCGAAACCCATGAAAACGCCAATGACCTGCGCAAGCTGAAAGAAGCACGCGTCGTTATCGTTACAAGCCGCGGCTACCGTGTTCATCCAAAGATGGAAGCACTGATGAACTACTTCCTTGAGACGGAAGCAAGCTCATTCCTTGGGACTCAGCACGCGGAACGTATTCCAGAAATGCAAGATCTGGCCCTAGAATACCTAGAAGCTAAGCTCAATGGCAAAAGGGAGCAAGAAACTGATAGGTTCAACACCCTTGAGGGTGTAGTCTATGAAATTACCATGGATCTACAAGAATCTTGTCGACGTCTACGTAGTCGTATCAGCTATGACTTTGGTTATGGCAATACATTGGTTCAAAAGCAGAAAGAGAACCAATTAGCTATCAATCAAGCTGAAAAACTTGTTAGTGGTATGAAAGCTTTCTCATTTAAGCTGCTAAGCGACATAGCAGGGGAAAATTCTGAGCTAAACACGTTGTTCTGCGTTGAAATGCACCATGCTATTCGTAGCTGTCAGCAAGAACTTGGTTCTATCCTAAACCAACTTCGCGCCCTCATGATGAAATACCGTAATCGAGAGCGTGATAAAGACCTTATCAACGCTTTTGACCGCTTTATCGATCAAGAGCCACACTGGACTCCAAATGAAGAAGTGATTTTGCCAGATGAAATGGCAAAGCATGGCGGTATCTCTGCATTCTGGTTATCAGATCCGATTGAGTTTGCACATCACCCAAACCCAGAGGAGATGAGCCAAGAACCGGAATTGGCCGAGATTGTAGAGAAGATCACGGCACAACCCGTCGAGCAAGAAGAGCGACCGGTGATAGAAGAAGCTGAGCGTCGAGAGTTTACACTCGATGTTGAGATACAAGAGCTGATTGAAGCTGATATTGATTCCCACTGCGACACTTTCTTTGCTGAAGCCTTTATGGCTCAGGGGAAAACAAAGGTTTCTGCCCTGGATTACTATGAGCAAATTAACGATGGCCTACCTGAAGATCTTGAACTATTAACGTGCGCTAAAGATGTATGGCTATTTAGTGTGCTTAACTTCCATAGTTCGATGCTTCCACAAGACCGAAAAGACTTCATTATTGAGCCGATTGGAACACATACCTATTATGCTGAAGGCAGTAACATAGGCTATGGCAACCTCCACTTAGAAGATGTATCTATATCGAGGAAATAATGAGTAAAATTATTGATAACATTACGAGTGGAGATCTAACTCGACTTAAAAACATCGTCATTCCAGCCAAAATTCACCATGGAACCTCTGTAGTTTTGACGGGGGTATTTCAGGTCTTTCACCAAGACTATAGTATCGGTAAAACTAGCTCTGGAAAGCTGCAACTCACACCCAAAGATATACGCCAAATCAGGAAGCTCATTAAAGAGCTGTCAGGATTTGATATCTTAAAGGATCCAATACCGAGCTCTCGAACAGAAATGGCTAAGTACTTCCCGAACGAGAAGTTAAGCACTACCCCTGTCAAAGATAAGGTGATCAAAGTCTATGGAGTATTGTCTACTAACTTAAATGGTAATAAATACGATCTAGAAGACGGCATGAACATAGAGATGCCTCTTGACACTCTGAGAAGCATTGAACACACGCAAATAGTTATTGTCGAAAATTATGAAGCTTTTTCTCAATTTAGGACTATTCAATCAGACATGAGCCCCAACCCACTTGTTGTATATCGAGGAGACATAGAGGGAGGGGTTATATCTAAAGAGATTGCTAAGCGTTTCCCACAGGTTGAGCTTGTCGCGTGGTTTGATACCGACCCTGCAGGTATTTCTTTCGCCTTAGCATCGGGTGCAAACTATATGCTTATTCCTTCCATATCTAAACAAGCTCTTATTAAACACGGAAATCCCACTTTATTTGAAGAACAGTACCGATATTGGGAACGAGTATCAAAGGCACTCCCCTCTAAATTGGAGACTTTAATTTCTAGTGTAGAAAAAGGAATAACTCAAGAATCAATTGTTGCGAACACCATACCTCTGGTCTTGCACCCACTCAATTAGAGTTTAGAGAGTCGCTTTATGCGCAATAGAGGGAGTACTTAGCCACGGCGCACCAGCTGCTCACGCAGATTCGGTGGCACGCCTTTCATGGTCAGCGTGTCGGTGTCAGGATCGTAAAAAATCCGTTCATTGAGCAGCGGCGCATCAAAGGTCAGCGACACCCCACCGCCACTGCCGACAAACTTGGTTAACGGCTTGAGCGTGCTGCGCTGCACCGGAAACTGCGCATCGAGCTCATAACCTTGATGCTCAGCAAACGCTTCGAAGTTCTGGCCATCCACACTGACAGGCAGCGCATTGGAGAGCTCACGTATCACCACTTCATCGCCGGCTTTGAGCTGCGCGCTGCAGTGGTCAAACACCTGCTGTCGATACTGGTGAGACTCATGCCTGTCTAATTGATGGTCGGCGCAAAAATCTTCCACCGCCTGCAAAAGCACCTGGTTCTGCGCTTTGACATCCAGCCCCACTTCCGCTTGCAAAAAATCGAGGAAAAAATCCGACACGCCACGCCCCACTCTACCTTTGATGTACGTCAGGTAACGGTCGCTTTCTGGGTGATACGCTTTATCCGATAAATTAATGCACGCCGCGATGGTAATGTTCTTGAGTTCGAGATAATCCGTCGCACTGATATCGAGCGACCCGGTCACCTTAAGGCTTTGCTGTATCGGCAACAAACCGATGAACAGGTACTCGGTGGCCAGGTGTTGATAGTGCGCCATGACTAAGACGCCTTCATCGGCGAACGGGTATTTCACCAGCTCTTGATGCAACTTGGTGGCGCAGTCACAAGAAAAGTCATGAAACGTGTGATGGCCTTGCTGATAGGACAGCAACCCCGCGTGCACCTCACTGCTCGGTTGGAACAAACCATAGCCTTTGCCGGGTTTGTGGATAAAATGTTGATGCAGCAGCGCGGCCAGTTGCTCCGAATGCGCGTCGCTGTCCAGCGGCGCGCTGCGAAGCTGCAGATGCAGCTCGCCTTGAGCTTGCAGGGTAAGCTGATGCAAGGCTAAATGGTGAAGTTGTAGGTTCATCTTAACCTCAATGCACGCTGCGCGTGAGTACTGGTAATAACATGACCAGCGGCACCTCGATGTTGATGCGCTCCCCCGCCGGCAATGGCTCGTCCATCATCAGAGCCGTAAAGCGCTCAATATTCAGCGGCGTTAACCTCGCCATCTTAACCGGTTCGCCTTGCTCGTCTCGCAAAGTGGTATGCGGGTAAATATCTAACACGCGAAATTCATCACTGTAGTCACTTTTGACCACCCAAGTCACGTTGTCGCCGGCTTTAATCGCGCTCAGTTTCATTGGAAATCCTCTTGGTTTAGCGTGCCTTTGACCTCAAATCGAGCGGTGATAGTGGCTAAGATGGCCTCCATCACCGCCTGCTTAGACTCGAGACAGATCATGTCGTCATTAAACAGCTCTGCGGCCAGCACGGTCTCCCCGTCCACCTCATGAACCACCAGTTTTCCGAGGTAGCCGAGCGTTCGATGGCTAAAGCCTAGGCAATACCCTCGATGATCGTAACTCATGGTAGCCTGTACGCCTTCAGGGAGGTCGTCAGGCGATAACGGCGTCGGTGTGATGTCCGGCTTAAGCGAAGCATCGCATCGCCGTTTTTGTTGACCTAAAGCTTCCAGACCCGCGTGGGGGATGGAAGCAAGCAGCTTTGACAGCGGAAACGCCGCCGCAGGGGCGTCGCCTTTTTCATACTCTTGCTCTCTGCGCTCCATGACGGTCAAGAGCTGCTGCGCAATGGTGCGGGCATCGTCAAACAATGCGCGCTTCTCCGCGCCTTGGATGACCTGCCCTAATCCCGGGAAGAGCATGAGTTCACAGTCGCCATCGAGCAAGATATGTCCGTCCATGATAGTGTTACCCTGACATCGCGACCGATAGCGCAGCAACTGTAATCGCGCGCTGATATCAACGTACATGTCCTCAGCAATCCCTTCATTGAGGACAAAACTGATCCCACTTTCTCGACATTCAAAGCGAAAAAGAAACAGCATGGCCTCATTTCCGGCAAGATTTTTCATGGGTGGCTCATTGTCGGTGTGCATGTTTTCAACCTTATTGCTTTTTGATGGGCGGCCTCGTTATATCACGTCCTTATTAAAGCGCGAGACTTCTTCACGAAAGTGGCGCATCGCTGCATCTTCGGGGACAATCCCCACGCCAAAGGCCACCCATGGCAAGACCAAGATCAGCCGAGACATGACATAATCATCACCGAGCGGACGCTTATCCACCCCAACGTGAAACCAGTGATAACGTCGGTCTCCTTGTTTTCCTTCGGTGTAGTCGATAGCAGAGCTCACCTTTATCGTAAAGTACAACCGCCACCAACGCTTAAACGTTTTGTAGAGCATGGTCAAACCTTCTGATTAACTATGTCACTGATAGCATAGTTAGGATGTCGGGTCATCCTGCTCTTTTTTCAAGGCATCGCGTCTCTCTTGATACAAACACCAGCGATCGACAAGCCAATACCCCACGAACACCAAAAGTACCGTGATGAACGCTTCCATCCATAACCCTCTCCGAGATAGAACGTCTTTAATAACACAAGCGGCATTCACCCACCAAAGTGAACCGAGTCAAACGTGAGAGAAATGCCAACGAATACCACGCAGGGAGGAGCCGTGCGACGACATACAGAATGAGCGCAGCGAAAAAATATTGACCTCCGCAATGTCAGCAAATAAGAAAGGGATGTCAGTCACTTTGGCTTAAATCTTGCCCCTTCGCCCTGCTAGAATGCGCGAGCGTAGCGAGTAAGATAACAAGGATTCATGCGTCATGCGCGGTGGCTTCCTGTCGGATGACAAAAGAAAGGTTCAGCGCAGCCAGCCAGTGTTGAAATCTTATCTTCGCTTCCAGAGCAAAGGCTGGCTGTTGGGGGCCATTCCCAGCGATAGGAACGGATGGGTTTAGACGAGGGTGGACATGCTGGGAATGGGAGGGTGCATGGTAAAGCGCAGCGAAGCAAAGCGCCTTACTCTATTATGATCTTTTATTTTCTATTAAGGTCAATAACTGCCCCGGCGTGTAACCTCTCTGGGTATCCAAATTGTCTAACCCCAACTTCTCTGTGGATAAAAAAGAAAAATCAGACCGATTTTTTCTCCGTCACGACGAAAAAACGCCATATACCTATAACGAGAGTGGCAATAACTGAGTCGATTTATAGCGTTTAGCGATAAGAAAAAGCACCGACGTGCGATATCGACCTCAGCGAAGAGGCATAACGAAAAATAATCTTAATAAGGTATTGGGATATCTGGAGAAGTGTGAGTCCCAACGACGGGTGACGTGTCGTTGATCAACTCATTGAGAAATTGCGCTTGAATACGGTCTCGTATCCCTTTCGCAAGAATGCTGTAACTCACCCACTTAAAGCCGTAGCCTTGCGCTTTCTGCTTGGCGATCCCCGTTTGTATCAACGCCTTCACGTTTTCAAATCGGGTCACTTTAAAGTGCTCAAAAAATCGCGGAGTGAATTGTTTGTAGGCCGCGGCGCTGCGAATAAGCGTGAGCTGTTCTTGACCTTCACGAGGAAGGTCAATAGGCAACGTCACTTTCATGTCTTGAATGTAGCCCGCCTTTTTCAATCGGCCATAAGCCGCATACCACGTCTCTTCATTAATCTCTTGCCCAAAGCGCAGTAAATATTCTTTCATGAGTTCACGATGCGATTTGGGGTTCATTTCCGCCCCAACCTGCAGGTAACCAATTCGACCGCCTTCGAACTCACTCGAACAAAGCAACACCGCCAACACTTGCGCGGTGTAGGTTCGTACGTCTTTGCGCTTCATGCCAGGACAATAAGCCGCCAATCCAGGTAACACGGCTGGGTTGTATACTAAGTTTTCACACATGGTCAATACTTGCTGAAAATACGCCGACATCTTCACCAGTCGGTGTTTAACCTGACCATATTTATCGACCGTCACACGCGAAGGGGTAAACCCAGGCACAAAGAAGTCTTCATCCTCTTCGACCAATTGCTGCATTTGCGCGCCGAGTTTACGCAACGTTTGCTGATACTTTTGAGCGGAGTTCATGCTCGCTTCTTCCGACTCTGGACGCGGGGCTTTCACACATACCGTGATGCGCTCTCGCGCGGCCGTCGACGCCTTTGAACGGGTTGAAGCTTGGGCTTTTTTGCCTCTCTCTCGCCGCACTTGCTTGCTCGCGTGTTGACGCTTGCGCTTGCGGGTCTTAAAGGAACGCTGGCTCATCGACTATCCTCTGATGTCCGGGGCAAATTCAGCGCGCTCAACGCCTTCCAGCACTTCAAACGGGATAGCCCCTAACTTCGCCTGCGCCGCTTGCGCTTTGGCGTTGTTGGCCGCCATGTCTTGCCGCGTCACCCCTGAGTGCTGCAATACCACACTGTCAGATATCACCTTGCGAAGCGCTTGAATGCACGCTTGGCGGCGCGCCTCAAACTCAGGACGGGTCAGCTGCGCTTTGAAATACGCATCGCTCATTTGCACCATCGCAATATCAAACTGCTCCAGCAGCGCCACCAAACGCCAACCAAAACGGCTTTTGAGTGAAATGGTTTTGGTCACGGGGGCGCGCGACAGCGCCTCGTGGTATTGCACGCGCGAACTCAATCGCGCCGGCAAGGCCTGCAGCGCCTGTTGGCACACGGCAAATGCGTCGTTCATCGCGCGCTCGATTTCCAGCAACGCAAAATCGGCATACGGATCATCGCGGCGAGCCGCGTACTCCAATACCGACGCACGTTTAAAAAACAGCCCCACCCCAGGCGCTTTGCTCTTTTTGCTTGGGTTCCATAACTTAACGGTTTCGACGCTGTGCAGCTGTACTTCGGCGCTGGCAACCAGCCCACCCATTTTATTTTTGTTGCTTGATTTATTGCTCATGCTCTTCATCCCACTTTTCTAACTCTTTCCACAGCGCACACAAACTGACTCGATGCGTCTTTGCCACTTCCAGCAGTGCGTCAGCGCTGATGTGTCGGTAATCCCCCTGTGCCATCAGCGCTTTACACACGGCACTGTGCTGCTTGTGTGCGATGCTTATGGCTCGAAAGACGGGTTCAATGGTTAAACGCTCCCGCCAAGCACTGCACTCTTCCGCTCTGGCTCCAAAATAATGCTTCATCATCTTGTTGTTCGCCCCGTGCTGCAAAAAGGCTTTCCACTCTGGTGGTATATTGGATTCAGGAAAGATCGCTTGCATAAACGGACTGATATCTAGCTCGCCTTTGTTCTTTCTTATCCACGCATCAAGCTCGCGATAAGAGAGTTTTTCTAACTTTGAGATCTGCGCATCACTGACCCCCCGCCTCTCTCAGGAGCGCTTCTTGCCCAGAGCCCGCCAGATAAGCCAGCTTGGTGATCACGACATGGCACACTTCACTGGTGAGTGCATCCTTTGCAATACTCATACATCCTCCAACATTACATGTGGGTTGAGCGCGTAGCGCGTCTCCCACTCTGGGGTCAACGGGAACAAAAAGCCGTTGAGGCTTTGGCTTGAATCTTTGATGCGGGCTTTGTGCACATTGCGACCGCTGGCGGCGACGATGTGACGGCCAAGTGGTTGCAACCCTTGTTGCACTTCGCTGTAACTGTTGGGCTTGCCGTACTGGCAGCGCTCACTGATGAAAGTGCGAAACGCACCCGGTGAGACCACAAACAAACCTTGTTCGACTCGATGAAACAGCGCACCTTGGCGATTGACGGGATGCACGCCGCCGTTCAGCACCGCCTCCACCCAGTCGTAGAACGCCATCCCCAAGGCCTCGCCTCGGGTTTCTCGTAAATCAATCTGTTGAAGCAAGATGTGAGGCGCTTTCTCGGCGTCGGTCGTCATCTCTGAGTCAGAGGTAGACGGCGCTTGAGTCAGCGCCTCTAAAGCGGTGTCTACGGCGTCGCTAGAAGGCATCAATGCTGGCGTCGAGTTTTCGTCCAACGACGTCGCGTCGGCTGCCTCCTCGACCGTTTCAGCCACTGGCGCGGCCAACGGCGCCATGAATGCCATCAAGTCATCACTGATGGGCGATGCCGGTGGCCGCGTCTCAGCACTCGGCAAGCGGTCGGATTGCGCTTCGGAGCTTGGTTCATCAGCCGAAGCGCCTGTGGGATTGGTGATTTGGGGCTCTGCGTTTGGCTCAGGCAGAGCGGACTCGCCGTCTTGCACGGGTAAAATGTGTCCAACCAGGCTATCGAACTCCGCCTCTGGGGCGAACGTTGGCCAATGCACGCAGACAAAGGTGAAGGTCTGACGCCAATCAAACTCCGACAGCAGCACCTCACATTTCCATATCGCCATGTCATCGGCGTTAGGGCGAATAAGCTGGTGCTGTTGCAACTCGTTAAACAAACGGGAATTGTCTGACGGCACGGCGGTGATGCCGCGCTCAAGCAGCGCGGTGCGCAAACGCTCCGCAATGGGTTTGCTCATTAGATAGAGCCATTCCCCCTCAACAAACCCTTCCGCGCCTTTTTTATTCAGCGGGAGCGCGCCGCTTTGCAATAGGTGCGATAACGTCAGCTTAAGCTGACCCGCTAGGGTCAGTGTCGCGCCGCGCGCTTTTTCTGCCGCCAGATTGATGCCGGCTTTGTCTGCACCTAAATCCTGTGCCACGCTGGCCGCATCGGCTTGCGTGACAATCTGCTCAATCACATTGTCGGGATTGCTGTGGCCGGACAGGCTTTCCATCATGGTGTGGTACAACGCTTTGTCGCTCGATATGGCGAGCATGGCGTCGGCGCTAAGCAGTTGGCTGAGCAACGTATGCCCGGTGTATTGGTGGGTGCTGTACTGACGTGCTGGGTGGTACTTGGCGCGATACGGTAAGGTGATGGGGCCCATCACCGGCGTCCAGCGCACGATGCCCCCCCCCGCCTTGATGCAGTTCGATGTCCACATCCATGATTTTGCCGGAGTCGTGCAGCAGCGCGCACAAGAACACGCCATACACCCACACGATTTCACGGTGTATCACGTCTTCGGGAGGGGTGTTTGGCGGCAAAATGGCGTTGCGACGCAGGCGCATGGCGTAAATCGCCACGTCCAAACTGTGCAGCAGCAAGCCACGCTTGCCGGTGTGATGGTAGTTTTGTGAAGCGGGCAGGTCTTGGCACCAGAGCGCGTAATTGATGACGGTATCGACCACAAATGCTTGCCATACCTCAAACGGCAGCGCAAGGCCGCTGCGTTTTAAGACGCGCAGCTTGTCCAAAATGATCGCGTCGTTTTCCAGCTCCGCCCGTGTCGCAGGCAGCACAAAACCCTCTGGAGCGCCGCGCGCTGCAGAGGCAGAAGAAGAAACAATGTGAGGTTCATCGTAAAGCCATGCAATGAACCGCTGAAGAGATTGAAACATCCTGTACCACCTGTTGTACCATCGAAAACCACCAATACTGTATATGCATACAGCATTATAAGCATTTCGTCGCAGAAAAACAGAGCCCATAAACCTGTTTTCTTAGGAGGCAAAGACACCAACCTCTAGGTTTGAACCCATGGATGCGCGAAATGAAAAGTTGAGTGACAGAAACGGAAAAACCAAGGCGCAAGGCGGCCTTGTTCTCTGTCTGAATTGGTGAGCGTCACCGCGAGCCGAAGCCGCATCATGGTGAAGCATAACGAGCGCAAGGCTCGTGGTTTTGATAGCACCAAAGCGCTACAAGGTAGGCTAAGGGCAGTTAAGTAATGCATTCCAACCTCTTATTCAATAAGAAGCCGCGACACGTTTCAGAACGCCATTTAAGGGGGGTAACCCCCGTGTGCTTGGCTGCGCTGATGGCAGGCGTCTATTACGGTATAAAAGTTGACCAAAGAGATCAACCCCTTGGTTTTTCCTCAGTGGAAAAATGAGACATCTGTCGCTGCTGCCGTGTGGAGAGGGTTCACTCCTCTATTGGGAGATTAAGCCAGAGCCTCTGCCTCACGTTGGCCATACTATTCGCGAGAACAAACCTAGATTGTTAAAGAGCCTTGCCATTACTGCGTTGTGCTTCACTACGTAATATGTGTTTTAGTTGTAGTGAAACTCTTTTTTTATGATTGGCAAGAAGGGTAACGATTGCGGCAAAACAATGAAATAATCAAACATTTACATATAACCTTAGTATTTTTGCTGTCTTTTTAATCACTTTACCATGCAAAGTGTTGTTTAATCAGAATGTTACTGTTTTATTTCCCTGCAAAATTAAGTTCCCTCAATATTTCATAAATGTTTCAAAGTGTGGCTATATGTCACAAAACATTTGTAATCCAAAGGAAGAAAGCGAGCCCCAGAGCAAAGGGGCTCGCTTATTTAGTGCGCAGTGGGATGCGCGCACTAAATTCTGTGCCAGTTCTGCAGCGGTGTTGTCAGCATTGCTGGGTGGGCTAGTTTTTAAAGAGCAGTTTAAAACTTACAATGTAAACTAAAACCTGCATTATGGAAAGGTCAAGCACCTTGTATCATTCTTGGTAAGAACGTAAGAGAGTGACATCGTGGATAAAGAGAATTCAGCACTAACAGCGAACTTAATTTTACATCTAAAAAATAGAGGGATGTCTAAATCTGAACTTGCGAGGGAAATGGGTGTTACGAGGCAAACAGTTCAAGCTTGGCTTAAGAAAGGTTCTGTTAGTCGAGAGAATCTAAGAAAGCTATCACTTATTTTTAATACAACCACATCTTCTTTGCTTGGCGATCACGAAATCCTTGATGAAGGAGAGCTACAACAGGCTGATATCATTAAGAAAGAATTGAAACAACTAATCGACAGCATCCCCTCTAACCACATTGTATTGTTGCAATATCTGAAAAAAATGCTTTCTTAGACTAGTGACTGTACAAGCCAGAGCGTTGACAGATAGATCTTTGAAAAAGTTAAAAAACTTGTTTGGCGTAGCCATGGATGTGGGTAAGTGTGTAAATCTCTGATTTTCCACTTATCCACATTGACTATCTCGATCTATTTTTACTATTAATTTCTATTTGATCTATTTCTATCAATTAAAAGACTATAGGAGGGGCAACTGATTGTTTTAAAAGGAATTAAAGCACCTTTAAGATCTTTTTTATTTGCTTTAAGATCGTATTTCTTTGCTTTAAGATCACTTTTGTTTGCTCTTGGATCATCTTTGTTTGCTAATAAAACAAAATCTTAGCCACTCTATTACACTTTTGTTTGCTTAGCCTACAATTCTTTCTTGTATTCGATCATTTTTGTTTGCTTTTTACTGGATTGTTTTCCTCAAGCAAACAAATCTGTATGCTTTACCTCACACTTTACATGTTTGTTTGCTTTTTCCTCTCCATGTGACATTATAATCCAATCATCTGTCCTAAAAAGTTTGCTTTAGCAAACAAATCTGTTCGATATGAGTAAGAATCCAAGACATTTACCAAAGCATATAAAGAAAGGTCATGAGCTAGTTTTCTCACAGCAGGACTTAACTGCCCGAGAAGCAAACATTTTTGGGCTTATGGTTGCAAACATGAAACCTGAAGATTGGGATGACCAAACGCCGGAGTATAAATTTACAGCAAGTCAATTATCTGAGTGGTTAGGGCTCAATAATAGGGCTATTGGCTCTCAGTTGAAGCAGGTTGTCAGCCGTTTATCTTCTAGAAAGATTGGTATTGTTGTCGACAAGCTGGGAGACACAGAGTTTGAGTTCACCCCCCTATTCAAGAAGGTCATCTACAAGGATAGAGTGCTGACTTTAATCCCAAATGACGCCCTGTCTAGGGAGTATATTGAGTACAATCAAGGGTTCTCTCTGATTAATACCAAGAGTTTTCTTGGGCTTAAGAGGGAATACACAAAGAGATTGTATGAGATGCTCTCGCGCTTCAAAACTAATGGTACCCGATTGAAGCCCATTGATATTGAGGATCTAAAAGCTTTTATGGGGCTTTTGAACGAAAATGGTGCGTTAAAAGAGAATAAAAGCTCATTCAAAAACACGAGTGTTTTTATCTCTCGCTGTTTAAAAGATAGCATTGAAGAGCTGAGCTCTGACCCTAAAACACGGAAGGAGATCTTGTTTCAAGAATCTGAAGATGGTCTTGGAATGAAGCTACATAAACACGGACGTCATATCTATGCCATTGAATTTTTGTATCGATGGATTGCACCAACGAACCCTATTGAAGTTCTGTGTTTTGATGAAGCCAAACGGACAATTACAAAGCTAGAGACGCAGCGTTTAACCACTGATACACCACTTACTGATGAAGAGTTAACTTTGTTAGCACATTCCTATCGCTCTATTGATGAAGAAGAACGTGCTTTTACTGTTGAGAGAGCTTTAGCTGAAAGAGAAAACCATTCAGAGCAAGAACTTGCTGAAGATGACAAGTCATTTTTAGCTAAACTAGCTGAGCTTGAAAAAATGAATAATAAAAAAGGTTACTAAGAAACGATACATCTAATACGATACAAAAAAGTTTGCTTTTCTCCTTCAAGCAAACTTTTTTGTGTTTTATATATGCAACATAAACCGTCTTCGCTACAGCAATACACCACACACAATTCTATGAAATTCCCACCTGCTCACAGAATGAGCAATTTCCTTATGGCTATGGCTGTTTTTTGTTCAGAAGTGGAATTTATATACCCACAATAATCAACTATACCATTTTTTGGTTGAAATGATTGAAAATGGTATAGGTTTAAATTAAAGTACTGAAAGCTTAGATGAATTAAGGAGCTTCATTGTGGGGATCATTGAACAAATCCAAAGAATTGGCGAAAGTATGAATGCAGACAATGCTTCACTAAAGGAAGCATTGTTAGAAAGCACACAGGTTAGTGTTACAGATGAAGATTTACCTGATGGTGTAAATCGCCTTGTCTATAACCACGCAATAACAAAGACCTCTCTGGGTGAGGATATTTTTCGCCTTTCTAAAGCAACCTATCTGAAGCGAATTAGCCAAGCTATTGAGGATGGGGTTATTACTGAGCCTATTTTCCACAACCGATCCCATCTGTTTACACTTGATCAGATCCATCAACTCATGGAGCATTATGGCTTTGAGAAGTTTTCTGATCATTACAATCCAACGGTTGTTGCTGTCAAAAACTATAAAGGTGGTACAGGTAAATCAACTACTACAGTTACATTAGCAGTCGCTACCGCATTAGATTTAGATTTGAATGCTAATGTGTGCATCGTCGACCTCGATCCTCAGGGGTCGGCGGCCAGAGGTATTATTAGTGTTCAAAATGAGCAAGATGAGCTGTTTTTAACTGTTGCTGATTTGGTTTGTGCAGAGCACGAGCCTGATGGTGAAGTCGCTCAGTTACTAGAAAATGGAAACTCATTTGAAGATATTGTTCGAGCTGCCCCTTTCTCAACTCATATTCCAAACTTAGATGTTGTCACTGCGTTTCCTACCGATGAAAAGTTTACTGATCTGTACTGGGAAATGAATGATAAAGAAAAAAGAGAGCAATTGTTGACGCACTTTGCACTCAAAATATTGCCAATACTTCAAGAAGAATATGACATCATTTACTTGGACCTTCCGCCACAGAACTCCCCTATTACCTGGGCTGCTGCTGAAGCGGCTGATATGATCATTACTCCTGTTACGCCAAGAACTTATGACTACGCTAGTACAACCTCTTTCATGTTGACGCTTGCTGACGTTCTTCAGTCATTGCCATCGAAAGGGGAGAAAATTAAATGGCTTCGAGTGCTTCCTGTTAATTACAGCGAAAACAATCGCCAAGAGAAGAAAACTTTTGAGCGATTACTGAGAACAGTTGGCAGTGATATGTTTACCATGCCAATTAAGCACAGCCCGTTATTCTTAGAAGCTGCAAGTATGAACCGGACAATTTTTGATATCCGTAAGACAGAGAGTACTTGCACTTCGTTACAGTATGAGTCTGCTCATACATCTGTGAAAGACGTATACAGAAATTTTATCAACGACCTTAGAGTTATTGCAGCAAAGTAACGGAGAGATTGGCAAATGCGAAATACAAATAAATCAAAGTTACTAGCATCAGGTTCTAAGTCCGGAGTATCGTCATTAAAGGGGATACCAGACAATACAAGAACTTTTCTAAACGGCAAGGTTAAGGCAAAACGTATTGTTGTCCTAAGTACAGATATTGAATCTAAAACAGGAATTCATCCATTAAACCCTCGAAATCAAGAAGCTCTTACTCTTGAAGCTGTTCGTGATATTTACTCATCCATTAAAACAAACGGAGTAAATCAAGAGGGCGTAGCCATCAGATGTCAATCTTCAAATAGGCTGTTACTGCTAGATGCAAGTCGTCGCCGTTTTGCTTGCTTACACGCAGGCGTTGATTTACCTCTTTGGGAGCTGCACGGTAATGTAACTGACGAAGATATTTTAGCGATAATTAATGATAGCCAAGAAGTTAAAAGATGGTCCTACCCTGAACACGCACAATACCTTTTTAAGGTTGCTGAGCGTAAAGGGATTGATGTCAAAAACGCGAAGCTGGGAGAGCTAGCGAGTGCTTTATCTATTGGTCGAGAGTCACTAAGAAAGCGTATCGCAGCCAACAATGTGTCAATCGCTTTACGTAAAGTCTTTGTTGACTTCGAGGGCATTCCCAATGCTTATTACTCAGAGTTAGCAAAATTGCAACGTGAGCTTGAGAAAAGCCAATTAGTTATTGAAGATGTTATGGTGCGATTTGTTGATGAAGTAAAACTTCCATCTGATTCGTTATCTGTTGATGATATGCAAAAGCTGACTTTGGAAAACTTAAAGTCATTTGTTAGTGAAGCATTGAATGTAAAAAAGAAAAATAAAGATTGGAAGAAAGAGTCTTTAGCTTTATTTGATAAGAAAGGTTGCTATGCCACAGTTAGCCAAAGCCCAGATAGAAACAAGCTAAAGATTGAGTTCTCACGTATTGGGGCAGAAAAAGAAAAGCTAATTCTGGATTACATAAAAACAGTATTGAATTAAAAATCATAAAAAACACAGCAAAGAAACAATACTTCTTTGTCTATATAAAACAGTGGCTTATTTTATTTTTGTCGTAAAAACAATGGGGGTTGTCGCAGCAAAACTCCCCCTTTTAACTGGCGCAGCCAGCTCCCTTTTACCCTTTCTGGATAGGGCTTTTCCCTTGGGAAAACCCTTCCCTTGCTCCCTTTTATCCCTTTGGCGCAGCCTACCCTTTGGTTCAGTGCATGGTTTTCTGGCTGATGGAATGTCGTCGCAAGGGCGATTGATGTTGGTTCAGCTTTGCTTAATGTAACGGAAGCTAATGATTGCCGGTTCGTGTCGATGTAAACGGATTTAGAGTGAAGTGATGACAGCTAAGTTTCTCTGGCAAGCAATGAATGCTTTCTTACTCTGCATATCGCATTCAGAACATAGAGGAACGATGTAGCAAGGGTCCCAGCTATCGAACGCCTCTTCCTTACGAACGTAAGCGATGGTCTCAGGTGGTTGGCCACAACGCTCCGCTGCACAGTATCGGGCAAATGCGCCATACTGCTTTTCCCAATAATTAAGCCAACTGCTGCAGTTCGAAGGAAGAGGTAACGACGAGAGTTCGATGATTTGCTTAACTAACATAGGACTCCTGATTTTTTGGTGATTAAGGTTGAAGTAGTATGCCGTGGTGCGACGTTATTGGTGACGTCAAAGCGCGAAAATGTGAGTGTCATTGCGAGAAAAAAGAAGGGAGGACATGACTGCCCTCCCCTCTGTGCTTAAGACGATAAATCAATCATCTCGTGTTGGCAGGTCTGACACCTTAGTATCGTGACAGGCTGCTCCTGGCTATAGCGGTTATCTGCTCCAAACTCTCCGCGTTCTAGGAACGGGGGATCTTCATTTTCTGGAACCTCAAATGCACGTAACGTGCCCTTTTCTCCGCAGTTGATGCAATAGTTCACCATGTTTTCTCCCTTGTTTGATACGAACAAAGCGCAAACACTTCGGGATTGGCGTAAAGCTCAGGATGCAAGTACGCATCGATGATGCGCTCTTGCTCATCCATCACCATTAACGCCCATAGCGTGTTGCTTACATCGATGTAGTAATGAAACTCTCGATACGGCTCTGGGTGGGTACTCGGCGAGACAAACACCCCGTTCGAGGCTTTGCGCTCAATCAAGGTGATAAGCCGAGGTTGAACAGCATCATCGGGTCGGTGGATACGCAGTAAGTGCATGGTCTGAGCCAGCAAGGCATGAGACAGCGCTAAATGCTGCTTCAACGCCTCACAAGGTCGTAGCGTGCTTAACTGCATGGCTAAGGCTTGGTAAACCTGCGCTGAGTCAATCTGTCCTTCGTTATCAAAGTGCAGCTCACTTTGGCTGGCCATGTTGTCTTCGAGCCAGGCCATCAGCTCAGTCAATACGTGGTTCATGTTGTGCATCGTTTGCTCCAGTGGTATTCAAAATAAAAAGGGAGCGAACCGGTAGGCAGGCTCCCGGTTAGGGTTAATGGTTCAAAACGTTAACGACGAGTTTGTTGTAACAGTGATTTTGCTAACGCCACTTCCACACTGTCGCCATCGCTGTTGAGGATATCCAGTCCGTTATCGGGCATGTCGCCAGAGGTGGATTGGGTGACCGCGATTTTCTTGGCCATCAATTCCAGGCACGCCATTTGCGCGCTGCCTTGATAGCCTAAAAAGGTCACGTCCACATCTTCACGTTGACCGATACGCCAGCTGCGCCTTGCGGCTTGCATCAGCGTATAGACGTTGTAGCCGGTGTTGGTGAACACAATCGACGGAAACTCCAACAAGTCGAGTCCGGTCTTGACCAGTTCGGGGTTGGTGGTGAGCACATCAATGCCTCTGTCTACCTGCTCCAATATCCAGTCTTCTCGGTCTTCGGTTTTGACACTGGCACGCAATACGGCGCATTTGAGGCCTTGGTCGCTCAGCAGCGATTTCAGTCTCGACGCGGTGTCACGCTTGCCGGTGTACACGGTATACACCAAGGTTCGGCGTCCTTTGCGTTTGTTGGCCAGTACCAGCTCAATGAGTCTTTGCTCTTTGGGCGTGGGTGTGGGCGCATCAAACAGCGCCGGAATGTAAGCCAGCGTTTCTTTGCTGCGCGGGTGCGTGACCACTTCTTCTCGAAACGCGCAGTCTGGCCATGCCAGCAGCGCGCTCATGGCCACGCCTAATAAGGTTTGGTCACCAGCGGCCAGTGCTTGACGAAGACGTGTGGTTAAGTCTTGCTCCATGGAGTTGTAGTGCATGTGCATCTGTTCATCCATCGGCACTTCCTCAAAGTGCTCCTGGTAAGGCGGTAAAATCCCATCTCCCATGTCTTTGAGTTTGACAAACACCGTATAAGGCAGGACGTACTTCGCCACGCCGAGCGGACCAAAACCGGGCGCTCTGGTTTGGCTGACTTTGACGCTCTTGCCTTTGGCGGTCTTGTGGTTGGCCTCATCGGTGACTTTCATCACCTCTTTGATGATGCCGTGCTCTTGTGAGAAGATCAGTGCCGCGCTGCCTAACTTGCCACGATGGTAGCGATAGCCATCTTGCATCATCACTGAGGGTATGGTGCGCCACAGCAAATAGAAGAGGTCTTCCGCATAACTGCCCATCAGCGTGCCGGTCAAAAGAAGGCATTGTTTCACGCAGCCGGCTAATACCTGCATCGCTTGCCCCTGCGCCGCTCCGGCGTTCTTATATTCGTGAGCTTCATCGATGATGAGCCAGTCAAAGAACCCACGAGGGAAGTAGCGCTTAATGAACTCGCTTGCCTGGTAATCGCCTTGCCCAAACGCAAACTGGGTTTTGGCCAGTTTGCGTTCGATGCGCTCAGATTGACGCTCGCTGAACACAAACTCCCCGTCGTCATCGAGCAGGTTGACCAACTCATAAATGTTGTCGGTCAGCGCTTTGGCCAGCATGCGCTCACCAAAGCTATCGAGCAGCTTACCGGCGGTGACTTTGCCAATCGTCGGTAGGGTCTGCAGGGCGCGGGACACGGTTTTGCTCAAGGTGTCACTCTGACGCTGGCGTCGGAGTGTCCACAACGCAGAGCCACATGCCGCGCAGTTGAGCTGTTGGTCAGTCGGAAAATGACTCGGTGATATCAACTCGCCTTCATCATCCTTGACCAAGTTTCCGCAGTCCGGGCAGCGCACAAACGCCAGATTGGCCGTTTGAGCGCGGATGCCATCGTGGCCGAGCTCGCGTTTGAGGGTTTTGGTTTGATACGCAGGCTGCCAGTGATAGCCCATGCGCATTCGCACGCGACCCAACACAACATACTCCGGTCCGTCATGCGCTGTGGCCGCTCTTAGCTTGAGTAAGGATTGCAGCGTATCGGGACCATTGAGTACCCACACCTTGGCGTTATGCACGGAATCGAGAATTTCTCGACGCCATTTGTACACCAGATGCGGCGGTGAAAGCAGTAGGAAGCGCTTGGCTTTGCCTTCATCATAGGCAATGGCACTGGCGGCCACACCCATGATGGACTTTCCCGTCCCCATTTCCCCGTTGAGAATGCCCGCCGGGGCGCCGTCATCGAGAAGTAGGGCACTGATGGCTTGCACCGCATCGGCCTGCGCCTCAAACGGCACGCGCTTGAGCGATTGCATCACCGCCGTGCGTGACGCACTCGGCGCTTGATAGCGCGCGGGGTGCGCCGCTTCAATGTTATCCAGTAGCCCCTCACCGAACTGGTCGATAAAGTCATGCAGCGATAACACGTTGTCATGCTCTGGGGGTGAGGTTGTTTCTGTCGTGGTGTCATTCATCTCTGTTGTCCTCATCACATGGCGCCCTCTGTCACAGGCAGTAAGCCTTGTTGCATGGCTTTGCTGACCAAGGTTTCGATGTGCTCAATCGGCAAATCGAGTTGATAGGCGTGCACGCCCACACTCGGCAACACGTTGATGCACGCTCGAAGTTGTGGCTGCAGCATGGCTTGCCAGTCTTCGAGTAAAGGGAAGTGGCAAAGCTGCTTGATGGTTGGCCATAAATCGAGCCAAGCCAGCGGCGCTGCGCTTAGCAAGGTCATGCTCTGACCCGAAGGTTTGAGCAGCGACGGATGAATGAGCCAGGTGTGCACCCATTCGCCGACCGGGGGGTATTTGGGCAGGCGAGTGGTGCGCTTGGTGAGGGCCTTGGCGTGAGCAAAGTCCATCACCAGATTTTCTCCATCTGGCCGCTTGACGGTCATGACGCGCAGTCCGCCTTCGCTCAGCGGCAGCGTGAGCGCCGCGAAGAAGTGTTGCATCATGCCATCGCACCCCCACAGGGAGAGAAATTGCACCTTGTGGTCAGCAGTGGTGACCACCGCGTCGAGGTAGAGTCCGTTATCGAGCGCAATCAGTGGTGTGTTCATGGTTGGGTTTCCTTATCAAAAGAATAAGGCGCCTCTCCCGTCAGGAAAGGCGCCTGACGGGCCAATGAAAGTGGGGTTATTGGATAGTCACGATGTGACCAAAGCGCTCACCTGGAGTGAGTTCAATCGCTCGAATGAGCGGCTGAAATTGGTCTATCTTGGTCGTGATGGTTTGATGCTCGTCGATACTGGTGACCGTTCGCTGCACTTTTTGGGTGCCGCCTTTGACCAGCAGTGTTCGCGTACCATCATTGCTGACTACCTTGCCGGCGATTTGTCCTGCCGCGAGCGACAGCGACAAATGCCAGGGGGAAAGTTTACGCAGTGGCCTAGGCACGCGTTGGTGCCGAGCCTGGTTAAATTGCGTGTCGAACGTGGGTCAGAGGCCGCCGTGGTGCAAAAACGCAGCTTGAAGCTGCGCTGTCTCTGGCCACACCATTTCAAAACGAAACGGGGCTTCAGTGACTGGCGTGACCTCAAGCTGAGCCTGCGTCGTGACGTGGGGTGGAATGGGTAACCCTTCGCCCACTTGCATCAAGCGGTCGGTGCTGGCCTTAAACACCTGCACCTCCCGCAGTCGCAGTGACAGGTAACGACAAAGCGCGGACGTGAGCGACGGGAAGGGCACCACCAACACCAATACGCCGTCGCGTTTTAGGGTCGGAAGTAGGCGCTGAATAAACTGCACTTCCAGTCTTGCCATGTCGCGTTGCTGCTTTTCTATCTGGTCGCTGACCGCATCGCCATACGGCGGATTCAAAAACAGCAGACTTTGACTGCCTGCGCCTATCACGGTGTCAAACGCATTGCTGCGCAGCACCGTATCTAGGCACTGGCTCGCGCTCTCAGCGCGCCCCGCATCGAGCTCCACACCATAGGTGTGAAGCGCACTTTGTGGGTGCGCGTCAATGTCAGCAGCCAGCTTGGCCAGCGCATGACCTTCACCGCAGCACGGGTCGAGTAAACGCTGTGTGCCGGCTTTGAACCTCAGCTGCTTGGCAATCAAGGTTAAGGTGGTCTCATCCGTTGGATAGTAGCCATCTTTGAGGTAGTTGTGCGCCACGCGCGGATGCATCACCGCCATCAGCTTACCTCCTCATCGACACGTAAACGCAGCCAGTGCTGCGCCTTGGGTTCGAACTGCCACACTCGCTCGTCGTGAATGCGACGTTTGAGGTATTTCAGTTGTTGACCCATTTTCTCACGGCCCACTTCTGGGTTGAGTTTGACGATGCCGCCGACCTGCGTTGGCAGTGGCCAGAGCTCACCAAACAAACTTTCAAGGTCGTCTTGTGCGCTGCTGTTGCCACTCACGTTGCCATGGGAAGCTGATGCCGTGTCACGCTGCGCCGCCAGTTTCTGCTGCGCTTTGCGCTCTTTGGCGAGTGGGTCTTCTTCCATCGGCGCGTCGCTTGGCACGGCTTCTTCTTTGTAGTCACTCAGCCAAATGCCACTGAGCTCGGCGCGGGTTTCAATCACCACGCGATGACTGGTTTGGTAGCTGCCCGAGTAGATGCGAGTTAACCCAAAGGTGCCTTGGTAGGTGCCTTCGTTGTACTCATCGAGCACTGCATCGCGGATAGCAAACTTGCCAATCTCGCTATCAAGGGTGGCCACGTTAAAGTCGCCATAGCGACCGGTGACGGTTTTAATGGTTAAGGTGCCAGGGAGTTGGACCATATTCGGCCTCCTGAAAAATCAAAGGCCTTCCCACCGGAAGACCTTCCGGTTAGGGATAAGAGCGCGGGCTATAGCCAGCCACGCTCTGCAAACGAGGTGACGGTCGCGCCGACCACAAAGTGGTCAAGCACGCGTATATCAATCAGCGCCAGCGCATCACACAAGACCCGGGTGAGGCGTCTGTCGGCCTGACTGGGTTCACTCGATAAGCTCGGGTGGTTATGACACAAGATGACCGCCGACGCATTCCAGAGTAGGGCGCGTTTCACTACTTCTCGGGGATAGACGCTGGCGGCATTTATGGTGCCGTAGAACAGCACCTCAAACTCAATCACCTGATGTTGATGATTAAGAAAGAGGACGCCAAACACTTCCCGCTCCATGCCCTGCAATAGGCCACTTAAGGTGCGTTTGGTCTGCTCTGGGCTGGTCAGCGCCACACCGGCTGACAAGCGGTCCATCGCCATGGCATTGGCGATATCCAGCAGTTCGTCTGGGGTGACGGGCTCGGTGAGTTGGTAGTATTCGCCAGGGGCGTCTTGCAGCTCTTGCAGTTTGCCTTGGCCATAGGACGATTGATAGCGCATGGGTGCTCCAAATAAAAAAAGGGGCACCCAATGAGGGTGGCCCCTCATGGGTGAAAGGAAGGCAATACATCGCTTCCTATGGTCAATTTTGCGATGTCGCCATCACTTCCTCTTTGGTGGTGATGATGAGCATCGGTTGACCCTGTTTGTTGTGCTCAATGCTCGCCACAAGGTCGAGTGAGCTATTCGCGTACAGGTTGTGTTGGCTCGGTGGTTGACACACCGTAAACACTACTTGCGACTGCGTCGGCACTTTACGCGCCGCGCGCCAAGCCAATTTAAGCAGTTGACGGGTTAAATCGTCTTTGCTGCAGATGACCATCGCATCGGAGACATCAATCGCCTGAAAGTAGGCGTGTTGACTGATGCCCGTGTACGGAAAGTAAAAGCCCGCTTGCTTTGCTATGGGCGTGATGTCAATGAAGTCCTTAGGATTTAAGGCTTCACTGCGCACGTAGTGACTAAAAAGCGGTGGGGTGGGTTGACTCATGATAAGGCTCCAAATAAAACAGGAGCCATCCCACTGGGAATAAGCTCCCAGTGGGTGAGTGATTCGACTCGATGGTCGTGGTTATGGTCGCTGACGCGACAGTGTCATGCGCAGTATCGGCATGAGGTTGCGTTGAAACAGCGTCCAATGCGCACCAAACCATAGGCGAGGTGCGTGACCTTTCCAGACCAGCCAGAAGGCCGGCAGAAAAATGCCCCAAAACATCAGGTTATCGAGTAGGGTTGAAGAGTCCATGTGTTTGTCCTGTAAAAAATCAGGAAACACTTGCCCACAGGAAAGGTTCCCTATGGATGGCAGAAGGTGAATGTCAGCCGAGGCTGGCATTATCAGTGATGCATTCCAACTTCTTATCGAGTAAGAAGCCGCGACACGTTTCAGAACGCCATTTAAGGGGGGGGGTAAACCCCGTGTGCTTAACGCTGTGCGCCAGTGCTCAACGTTTGACCAAATTAGGGTAAAAGAGGGCCAAGTCATTGTCAAGCTCATGATAAACCGTTTATCAATACGCGGTTTTGTGAACGATATTAACGGAGTTGTCGGTAATGATGCGGTGTGGTGCGCATTCGCTCATCATCCCAGAGCGAACCTAGCACTTACGTTGTTACTTTGACACTCGGGCTTCCACCACTCCCCATAGTGACCGCCAGAGGCCTTTCGGCTCTGGCTTTTTCTTCTCTATTTCGTCACGCGCTTTTTTGTCGCTGGATACGACGCAGATGGGTGCGCAGCGTGCTGCGGTGGATACCGAGCATGCGTGCGGCTTTGGCTTGATTGCCTCGACAATGAATGACCACCTCCTCTAAGGCGACATCGCGTACAAACGGCACCAACGCAGACACATCTGGTCTGGCGGTGTGACTGTCACGAGTGTGAGTCAAAAGTGAATCCAAGCTGGCCAGCAAATAAGAATTATCAATGGGTTTATAAGGCATGACAGTATCGTGTTGATGGTGAATAGAAACATTATACGACGCGCATCAAAAAATGCAGGCGCAAGCGCGAGAAAGGATATGGCAAGATAAGCCTCTGGTCTCGATTATTTTCATTGTCGTGAGTTCACGTAACGATGCTTTATTACGCCGCCGTATTGCCCGCATTCTTGAGCGTATTCCCAATGCTTCATCGCAAATGGTTCGCCAGCGTTTAATGACGAGCGTCAAGCCGGCGCAGTTTTATGTTCATCTTACTCCTTTTTATGAGCAGCAGCGCATCGATGACCATGCCGATATCATGAAGGCGTTGACGCGAATGATGGCCATGCACCTTGGGCTCACGGTGAACTTCGACCACCTCGAACAAGCGCGTCGATGTAAAGAGGCGACGTTTGGCGTGGAACTTCCGAAGGATGCAAACCACCAATCACAGATGGTCATGCACTTGCAAAAACAAGGTCATCGGTTACCCGACATTTGGCAAGTACTGCGACAAGAGGCGGAATGTACATCACGTTAATGGGAAGGTTATCACTCCCTGCCATGGTTTTTGCGAGTGAGGTAATAAGCTGATGATGCCGGTGAGAGAGGGGGTTGCTGAGTGTGTGGTGCTTTTTTACACTCAAGATGCGGCTTTTCAGGCTGTGGGTTAAAGTGAGCACATTGAGTACAGCCATAGGGACGTACAAGGATGTGGAAAGCCGCCTACTGCTCCTTTTACAGCGTGGTGATGCGCTTGATGTGTTTAGTGTAGGTGCCACGACTCACGCCGAGCATTTGCGCGGCTTTGCGTTGATTACCGTTTGCTAGGCGCAGCGTCTCTTCAAACAACGTGTCTCTGAGCATCGGCAACACCCACGACATATCGGGTGTTGACTTCATGTCATGGCGAGTGGGGTCGAGTAGGCTGTTCAGCTGTTTAATGAGTGTTCGGCGATGAAAAAGTTCAGTCATAGTGTGCGTAGTTTGATGGGATTGGAGCGTACAGCGGGGATCGAACCCGCATCATCAGCTTGGAAGGCTGAGGTAATAGCCATTATACGATGTACGCTTTATCTTTATACTCGTTGATAATCAGTTGCTTGTCGAGTCAATTTTTAGTCAGAGCCTCAATCCACTTGAGCACGAGAATACGAAACGGTGCTATATTGACATCTGCACTTTGTGACATAAGGGATATATTATGCCGACCTACCAGGTCACCTATTTTAACGCTAAACACACAGTGATGGACAGTGAAGCCACCTTTATGAAAAGCCTGACGAACGCGAAACGCTCAGCGGAGCATCATGCGCCAGATGGGACCCAAAAAATCGAAATCAAAGATTTGATGGACAAAGTATTTAGTCGATTGACGCTGGATGGCGGTTGGATTGATAACATCGAAAAGTGACGTTGTCTGGTCTATTATAGGGTGCTTGGTGTGTCGTGAATAAAGACACAGCCTTGGTTGGTTTTTTGCACTAACTTTTGACACCGTTTCATTTGTTTTTCTGAAAAGGCTTGGTCGCGATTGAGTTGGTCGAGAAAGCCTGTCAGCATGTCTCTGTCTAAGTTGCTCAGTTTTTCAGCGTGAATGAGGAGTGTGGTGTTGAGAAGCTCTGAGAGGTTTCTAGCGCTCATAAACGCCACGCCTTATCCCATGCTCTTTGTTCCTCTATTTCTTCTATCCGTTTGCGGATAGCCATGGTGTTTAACTCCTCAGGTATCCGTTTTATTCCTGTCCCTTATGAGTTAATACTAAATTGCTTCTGTTTTTTTTGTCGGCTTAGGTAATTTGTTCACATCTCATCCTGTCTTTTGCTAAGTGTTGCATCGCGGTCTGGTTGGTCAATAAAACATCAATGATACTACACAACTGCTAAATGAGATATGTAGCTAGAAGGTGCGGGCGAATTAATGCCCCATTGTTAGTTTCGCCAAAACAGCCACGCTCTCGGTCGTATGGGTTTTGACCAAACATAACTCAAATCTGAAACCCAAAGCTCATAAATTACGAAAAATGGTTATCGGAGTGCAGTTCTTAGTTCAAAGAAACTCGATGACTTTTGCTCTACAAACCGCTCTTAAAACGTCACAAACTTACAAAGCGTTATAGAAACATACCGCTTTGTTCAAGTGTGTAAAATCTTCGCTAAGAGCGTTTGAGGCAGTCTGAGGGTTGCTTCTGATAGCAAACTCACACATTTACCATAATAGGAATAATAAACAACAAGAATTTTTTCACCATCGATAGTGTAAAAGTCTTTACCATTGGGTATATACCGAATCAACTTGAAGATGCAGGCTTGAGAACCTGAAAATTATCATTAATTCGAGATGCCAAAGAGCCTGCGATCTCTGGAAGAGTCACAGTAAAAAATTGGTCTATTGCCGCCTTGAAGTCCCGTTTACTTTTGAAGTAAACGTTGTTCCTCGACTTCTCATTCATT
>NZ_JAHGAH010000509.1:0-794 GCF_030248475.1 Vibrio sp. D173a | reverse complement strand
GAGGGATGTTTTGGTTACGACAGGCGTGTGCGATCACAATGAACTCATCACCCCCAAAGCGACCTATCATGCAAGTATCATCTAGCAATTCTTTGAGCCTGATACCCACCTGTTTGAGTAGCTGATCACCGACATTGTGGCCATAGGTATCGTTGACCAGTTTGAAACCGTCTAGATCGAGAAACATCAGTTCGAATGGGGAGCGGTAATCAATACTAGTAACCAACAAGTTAGTGATACCACGGCGATTATAGAGTTCGGTTAGGCAGTCATGCTCGGCGTTGTACTTTGCTAGTAAAAGGCGTTCTTTTTGACGAGTAATGCAGGTCAGGTTAAGCAGTAATTGGCTCTTGTCGAACAACCACTTCCCCTGAACATCGAAGTAGTGGATCTTGCCACCTATCTTACAGCTGACTTCTTCAAGGAGCTCTTGCCCACGCATGGCAGAATACAACCAGAGGTCGACGGTCTCCTCGTTCCCGAGGAAGTCGATCAACTGATTGAAAGGGTTGCCGTAGTTTTGATAAAACGCTGTGTTCACGCTGACCACTGCGCCTGTTTTATCAAACAGTAAAGACAAATTAGAGCCGTCAGAACAAGCAAGGTCGTGCTTTAGGCTGTTCTCCTCAGCGACAACTTGAACCATCAAAACCTGGTGGAACTTCACCCCAAAACACATCGCCAAGCGTGCTTTGTGTCAGTTTTCAGGTATTCCCCTGCCTGATGGTCGTATCGGTATGTCGGTTCAAGACCTTCCGCCGCTGCGTGAGCGTGGTGAAGATGTTATTGAAATT
>NZ_JAHGAH010000508.1:0-1339 GCF_030248475.1 Vibrio sp. D173a | reverse complement strand
CTTAAGCCTTATTACGAACGCGCTTTTAAAGGCGAATCCATTGAAGCGGAAATCACGCTTAATGAGACCGACCTCGACACCAGCCTTCACTTCAGCCTCGCCCCACTGTCTAACGGCAAAGAGACGGATTACATTGTTTTCCACGCCTTTGACACCTCTGAAAACCAAGTTCTAGTACGCTCACTTGAAGAGTCCGAAGCCAAGTCGCACGTTTGCTTGGGTTTAACTCGCCATCAGAACTGCTTGGCGAAGAACTAGGTCGCCTGTTTATTGATGAGCAAACCAAAACAGTCTTTAACAATAAGCTCAGCTCGATTGTGTCTGAGTCTGGTTTGGTGTGCTTAACTGGCGCGCGCTGTGGCTTTGAACGCAAGGTTCAGTTGCATATTGATTCAACCGCCTTGTTAGGCAGTACGACTCAGTTAGTCTTGATTCAAGACGCACAAGAGACACCCAAAACCATTACGACAGCCGTTAACGAAGATGCCTATATCGACGACCTAACCAGGCTGTATAACCGTGTTGGTTTCACCAAGCGACTCGAGCAATTCATTCACAATGAAACACCGGTTGTGATGCTGTACCTCGACATTGATAACTTCAAAAATATCAATGACTCACTCGGCCATCATATTGGTGACAAGGTGATCAAAGAGGTCGCCTCGCGCCTGAAGCGTCTATTACCAAGACGTGCAGTGGTGGGTCACTTAGGTGGTGATGAATTTGGTATCATCCTGCCAGAGCCAGAGCACAAGCAGACAGTTGAAACCCTATCAGAGAAGATCATCTCGCTGATCAACCAACCGTTCGATCTGCACCACTTTAGTAAGCGCTTAGCTTGTTCGATTGGCAGTGTTAGCTTCCCACAAGATGGCATTGATGCCCGTATTTTGCTGCAAAACGCCGATACTGCGATGTATGAAGCGAAAGACCGAGGTCGTAACCGCTTAATCAAGTTCAACGAACAAATGAACAAAGAAGCTCGTATGCGTCTTTGGCTCGAAATCGAACTTCAGAAAGCACTGCAGCAGAATGGTTTAGAGGTGTGGTATCAGCCTAAGGTTAACGCCCGTGATTTCACCATCAACGGCGCAGAAGCGTTAGTACGTTGGAAGCACCCTGTTGAAGGCTACATCAGCCCTGCCGCCTTTATCCCGGTCGCGGAGCGAGCTGGTCTGATTGAACAACTGGGGCGGGTGGTCATGCGTGAAGTATTTGCAACGGTTAAGCGTTGGAAGATTCAGGGTATCTTCATGTAATCCATATAAGCCGAGAAAAAGCCGTTGTCGGCCGCCCTTCTTGCTTTCTCAAATAGGCAGTATTCTTGTTCTTCATCGAT
>NZ_JAHGAH010000507.1:0-1276 GCF_030248475.1 Vibrio sp. D173a | reverse complement strand
ATCGATTTGCGAGTGGGCGGGAGCTCATGCAGTGACAACGATTGACCATCAAGCGCTTAAAGAGGAAGGCATCAATCGAATTGCCGATGCGATTGAAGAACATATGAAGCTCGATCTTCTTTGGCCTGAGTTACGTGACATCCAATAATGACAACAAATACTAATCACGTTAAAGAGAGTGTGATGACAACAAGACTGCTGACGATAGCTATGGCGTTTTTGGCCTTTCAAGCATCAGCGCAAGACTCGATTAAAGTCTACGCTGCCTCCTCAATGACTAACGCCGTCAATGAACTGATTACAGAATTCGAAAAGAATAACGACGTAGAGGTGACGCCTGTGTATGCAAGCACGTCGTCATTGGTGCGTCAGATAGAACGAGGCGCACCTGCAGACTTGTTTATTGCCGCTAATGAGAAGTGGATGACACATCTACTCGATAGGGGCTATGTTTCAAGTGACAATGTCACAAATTGGGCGGGCAATGAACTTGTTTTAGTGACGTCAACGGCAGACAAAACGGATTACTCGCAGTTTAAAATCGACGACGCATCCGCATGGCAAGCGACGCTGACAGGTGAGCGCCTAGCCGTCGGTAATACTATGTCTGTGCCTGCTGGCATCTATGCCAAAGAGTCTCTAGAAGCGCTTAACGTGTGGGACAGTGTACGCACGCGTCTTGCTCCGAGTAATAACGTTCGTATGGCTCTAGCACTGGTAGAGCGACAAGAAGCACGACTTGGCATTGTGTATAAGACCGATGCTATGCTTTCAAAGCAAGTGACCATTGTGGACACGTTTCCTGCGTCATCACACACTGAAATACGTTACCCTGTAGCGAAGATAAATGACAATACGTCTACTGAAGCGTTCTATCGTTTCATGCAGGGTGAGTTTTCTAAAACCGTTCTCGAACGCTACGGTTTTTATACGCATTAATGTTTTATTTATCTGACTACGAATACCAAGCTTTGTTGTTAAGCTTCAAAGTCGCGGGGTTTGCCATCATATGGTTGATTCCAATAGGCATCTGTTTGGCTTGGCTACTCGCAAAAAAGCAGTTTATTGGTAAAGGGCTTGTTGAGAGCTTGGTTCATTTACCCTTGGTTCTTCCACCTGTGGTGATTGGTTACCTGTTATTGGTGATGATGGGTAAACAAGGCATCATAGGCTCTTGGCTGAACGATGTATTTGGCTTGGTATTTAGTTTCAGTTGGAAAGGGGCGTCGCTCGCATGTATTGTGGTTGCACTGCCGCTAATGGTGCGTTCTATTCG
>NZ_JAHGAH010000506.1:0-510 GCF_030248475.1 Vibrio sp. D173a | reverse complement strand
GTTGCGAATCACTCTTAAAAAGTTGTTATGTGTTTGAACTTAAAGGGATCTCCATTTCAACCAACCCTTTGACTTCAGATGTTCTAACAAAGCCCTTGGACTCATACAGACTGATTGCTGGATTTTCACTAAACACACGCAAAACTAGCTTAGTGGATTGTCTTTTAAGCGCATGTCTAACAACTAGTTCGAGACACTTTGCCCCAATTCCTCTGCCCTGAAACTCAGGCAAAATTTGAAAGTCTCTCAAGAAGGTAGTATCGCCACTATAGCTAAAACGGAGAACACCAACACGAGCTTGGTCTAGATGGACTTCGTAATTATCTAATTCTTCCCAACTACTTAGAAACTGATTGTGATCCCAGATTATCCCGCGAGTTTGATAATAACTGGCCATATTTGACTTGGTCAACGATTCTGCGAATAAGGAGTCACTACCTACTTTTAGCTGTACTTCCATGCATTTTCCTCTGGTTACACATAACGCCCAATTCTTACGAATCCCCTCAT
>NZ_JAHGAH010000505.1:0-895 GCF_030248475.1 Vibrio sp. D173a | reverse complement strand
AACTCAAGATTTCAAACTCAGGTGCAACCTCATTGGCTGCCGAAATCTCACCATTCGGTGCGTAATCCGGTGAGAAGAAATTGAATACACTTGGTGATCCCAATGGTGCCTGTCCGTAAGCCCCAAACGTATTAATTGAATTATGGAAACGTCCGGAAGGATCCGCAGATTTAGCCTCAAATGCGCGGAAAAAGTTGGTCATAGCGATCAATGGCTCCTTCATTTTTACCGGAGCGCGATCTGCTCCATCAAGAGCCTCACTGTCGGTGAGTATTCCGCGAACAACCGCTTTAAGGTCACCTCTCACACCTTTGCCGTTATCAGCAAACAGTGCGCTAATTCGCGCAATATATGCAGGGGAAGGGTTTGACGTAACTAACCTTTGAATAAGATGTTTACTAATAAATGGCGCTGTATTCTCGTGATTGAGCAACATGTCCATCGCTTGCGCCATATCTTGTTCAGGCGTCTGGCCTTGTGCAAACACCTCACCCATCACCGTTTTTTCTTCATCGTCGTGGTAGTCAGGATAGGCAATCATTGGTACCAACCAATTCCCTTCCTTCGAGCCCCACCCGGGCTTCGCTTTCTCTGCAATGTGCCAACCGGTAAAGACACGAGCGAGGTTCTCGATATCATCTTGCGAATACGTTGGAATAAGCTGGCCTTGCTCATCATGTTTCTCAGACCCATCAGAATTTAGCTCATAAAGACCGATACTAAATAGCTGCATGACTTCACGAGCATAGTTTTCATCTGGGTAACGATTCTTGTCTGGATCCGCTTTTTGATTGGCCATCATGGAGAGGTAATCACCCATTGCGGCGTGCAGCGTGACGGACTCAATCAAATCACGATAGTTCCCAAAGGCATGGGTAATGAGCATGTCGTAGTA
>NZ_JAHGAH010000504.1:0-1016 GCF_030248475.1 Vibrio sp. D173a | reverse complement strand
AACCAGTCCTTTGCCCGCCATTGCCAGCATTTCAGCGTCATTCATGCCATCGCCAAATGCAATGCAGTTGTCTAGGGTTAGGTCCAGTGACTGAGCGACCGCTTCTAACGCGTGACCTTTAGATACCTCAGCAGCCATGACTTCTAAACACCAAGGAGTAGAAAACGCGATGTTGAGCTTATCCCCAAACGCATCTCTAAGTTTCTGCTCAAAGGTAACCAAGTATTCGTGGTCTTGCTCTGGGTGAGTAAAGAACACCTTAGCAATGCCTTCATTGGGTGCTTGTTCGGCTTCAAAGCGCTTGTAGCTAAAGCCTGATTCGCTATGGAATTTCGCCAACATCTCATCTTCGCGATCAAGCAGCCAATCTTCATTTTGGTACATATGAATGAAAATCTCAGGGTCCTGACGAACAATATCGACCACTGGTTGAACAAGCTCTTGAGGGACATTCTGGCTGTACATCAGCTTATCGTCTTGGTCATGCACACGTGCCCCGTTAGAGGTGATCATGTAGGCAGGGATTCCCGCTAGCTGACGAATCCCAGCAACGTCAACGTGATGGCGACCAGTGGCAAAGATAAAGGTATAGCCTTGCTGGTGTAACTTCTTCAATGTCTGCTTGGTGTAGTCACTCAACTTATGGTTGGGAGCGAGCAACGTGCCATCAAGATCAGAGGCAACAATATTGATGGAATCTTTTAGTGCAGGAATCGTCATTTAACCCTCGATACAGCGTACTTGACTAATAGAGGCATCAATCGAGTATTGATGCCAAGTGTTGTGAGACAAATTGTATGTGAAATTCGCACAAGAAAAGAGGGCAAAGCTCAATTACTTGTCTTCCTCTTTAGCGAATCTCTCTCGCAAACTTCTTTAGAAGAACTCAACAATCGACTCTAAGGTTTGATTGCGGTATTGGTCGGTTTCGAACAGTACTTCATGCTTGGCACCGTCAATAGTGGTCATTTCGCTATGGGTGTTGGTTTTGCGCAGTTTATTGATGAAGTTTAGCT
>NZ_JAHGAH010000503.1:0-1370 GCF_030248475.1 Vibrio sp. D173a | reverse complement strand
TGAACCAACACTCGCGTTTTACCACTGCCTGCTCCCGCTAAGATCAGCAAGTTTTCTAAGGGTGCAGCCACTGCCTCACGCTGCTTGTCGTTGAGGCCATCGAGTAAAAGCGAAGGATCAATCATTTGGGTTTGCTCACTACTGGGTATTTATACATAAAAGTTGATTATAACCTAAACACAGAGCGCAGTTTAGGAGAATAAGAAGAAAAAATATCCAAAAATAAATTATTAATAATCATAACCTTACACATCGATATGTCATTTATTTCTATAAATCTTCAGTTCTTTTGAAATTATTTCTTAGTTCTTCCTATCCTTTTTACTAAGCAAGTTAACAAAACCTTAACCTGCTCAATGTAAATAACAATTAAGTCTAGAGGGAATGACTATGAAAAATTCTAATCTTGCTGTAACTGCTGCAATCACAAGTGTACTAGCGTTTGGTGGTACTGTTCTAACTTCGGCGCCTGCAGAAGCGGCAGCGAAAGAAAAGTGTTATGGCGTGTCTAAAGCTGGTCAAAATGACTGTGCGACTAAAACAAGCTCATGTGCTGGTACAGCAAAAGAAGATAACCAAAGCGATGCATTCGTTGTCGTACCTAAAGGGCTTTGTGGCAAGCTTACTGGCGGTAGCACTCAATCTTCATAATACCCGCTATAAACCAGGTGAGCATGCCTATCAGCTCACCTGGATTGTTCCACCCACCGAAGGAGAATACTTGTGGCTCATCCTCTACACCCGCTGGCAGGCGTGGGTTTAAGAACACCTCACTTAGATTATTTTAGCCACAACTCACACAAGGTCGATTGGTTAGAGATCCACAGTGAAAATTACTTCTCCCCACATGCCCAAGCCACCAAGCAACTAAGAGCAATTCGTCAGGATCATCAAATAAGCTGCCATGGTGTCGGGTTATCTTTAGGTTCTGTTGACCGTATTAATCAGCGTCACCTAAATCAACTTCAGCGTCTGGTTGACGATATTCAGCCCTTCTTGGTGTCTGACCCAGGTGGCCATCACTTTAACGACCTGCTCCCGCTGCCTTACACAGAAGAAGCGCTTGATGTGTTCTGTCGGAATGTATTGGAAGTTCAAGACGCCCTGCAAAGACCGTTACTGATTGAAAATCCTTCCAGTTATCTCGCATTCAAGCATTCGACGATTCCTGAATGGGAGTTTCTAGCCGAGGTTCAACAACGGACTGAGTGTCGACTACTATTAGATTTCAACAATATTTTCGTATCTTCATTCAATCACCAATTCAGCTGTGACACTTATTTAGAAGGGATTCCTGCAAGCGCAGTCGATGAGATACACCTTGCTGGGTTCACCAAGAAGCAGTTAGAAGATGGTGAGATCTGGATAGA
>NZ_JAHGAH010000502.1:0-684 GCF_030248475.1 Vibrio sp. D173a | reverse complement strand
TACGACAACTTGGTTGCAGAACTGGTTGAAGCACAAAGCGGTGAAGCAAAAGTAGCACCTGTAGCAGCGCCTGCACAAGAAGAGTCAAAAGAAGAAGGCCTAGCACTAACAAGTGATGCGGTCTTCCTTGGCCTAAAAGCTGCGGATAAGAACGAAGCGATTAAGTTTGCTGGTGAGCAACTTGTGAAACTTGGCAATGTAGCACCTGAATATGTAGATGGCATGTTCGCTCGTGAGGAGCTGGTTTCAACTTACCTAGGTGAGTCTATCGCAGTACCGCACGGCACGATTGAAGCAAAACAGCACGTACAAAAGACCGGCATCGTATTCTGTCAGTACCCTGAAGGTATTCAATGGGGCGAAGACGAAGACGATATCGCGAAAATGGTAATCGGTATCGCAGCTCAAGGTGACGAGCACAACATGGTACTGATGGCTATCACGAATTCACTTGATGACGAAGAAGCAGTGGAACGCTTACAGAACACCACTAACCCAGAGGATGTTCTGAAGATTCTAAACGGACAATAAGAAGCTTTAAGTCAAGCTCCTGAGTGAACCGAGGCCAGCCCCCCCTGGCCTCATTTTCCCAGTCTAGATAGCTCACGGTTTAGAAGTATGTTGTTGAACCGTCATCTATACAGATTACATAGTTAAAAGGTCTAAAAATTATGAAAGCGTTAC
>NZ_JAHGAH010000501.1:0-661 GCF_030248475.1 Vibrio sp. D173a | reverse complement strand
GTGTGGCACTTGGTGCTGCTCTCTTGAAAATGCCAGTGCGTATTGGCGATCAAGTGAGTGAAGGCGATGTATCTGAAATTATTCGAGCGCTTTATGCATCCGGTAACTTTGAAGACGTAAAAGTATTACGTGACGAAGGCGTACTGATCGTGCAGGTGAAAGAGCGTCCAACAATCGCTAACATCTCTTTCTCTGGCAACAAAGCAATTAAGGAAGAACAGCTTCAACAAAACCTTGATGCATCCGGTGTGCGTGAAGGCGAAGCGTTAGACCGCACAACGCTGAGCAATATTGAGAAAGGTCTCGAAGACTTTTACTACAGTGTTGGTAAATACAATGCGACAGTAAAAGCGGTTGTGACGCCTCTACCACGTAACCGTTCTGACCTTAAGTTTGTTTTTACTGAAGGTGTGTCAGCGAAGATCCAACAGCTCAACTTCATTGGCAATGAAGTGTACAGTGACGAAGAGTTACTGAGCCGCTTCAACTTAAATGTGGATGTGGCATGGTGGAACTTCTTAGCGGATGAAAAATACCAGAAGCAAGTACTTGCGGGTGACATTGAAGCGCTGAAGTCTTACTACCTTGATCGTGGTTACTTGAAGTTCCAAGTTGATTCTACTCAAGTATCGATCTCTCCAGATAAGAAAGGCGTCTACAT
>NZ_JAHGAH010000500.1:0-885 GCF_030248475.1 Vibrio sp. D173a | reverse complement strand
CTTGCAACCGATTCGCCAGTCGCGGTATCTCCTGCGATGAATCAACAGATGTATGCACACCCAGCAACGCAAGAGAACATTGCGACTCTGAAGCGTCGTGGTTGCCATATTTGGGGCCCAGCGGCTGGAGAGCAAGCGTGTGGCGATGTAGGCATGGGTCGTATGTTAGAGCCAATGCAGCTGGTTCACCGTTGTGAGAACTTCTTTCAACCAAAGCCTCTTGAAGGTCGTAGGGTTCTAATCACTGCGGGACCAACCCGAGAAGCGATCGACCCTGTTCGCTACATCTCTAACCACAGTTCAGGCAAGATGGGTTACGCGTTGGCAGAAGCAGCAGTCAAACTCGGCGCAACGGTAACGCTCGTGAGCGGCCCTGTTGCATTAGCAACGCCAGAAGGTGTAACACGAGTTGACGTCGAGAGCGCGCAGCAGATGTTCGATGCAGTTATGGACTCTGCGCCTCGCCACGATGTATTCATCAGCTGTGCGGCCGTAGCCGATTACCGTCCACACACGGTAGCCGAACAGAAGCTGAAGAAGGTCGATGGTACCGACGATATGTCTATCGAGATGGTTAAGAACCCAGATATCGTCGCTTCTGTGGCGGCTATGACTCAAGATCGTCCATTCACCGTCGGCTTTGCCGCTGAGACACAAGATGTCGAGAAATACGCACGCGGTAAACTAGTGAAGAAAAATCTCGATATGATCTGCGCTAACGATGTATCTGTTGAAGGGCAAGGCTTCAACAGCAACAACAACGCTCTTAACCTTTACTGGAACGATGGCGATAAGTCACTCCCGCTAGAGAGCAAAGAGGCATTAAGCTTCAAGATCTTGGAGCAAATCGAAACACTTCTTGAAGCGTAGCCGCATTTTTGCGCT
>NZ_JAHGAH010000050.1:0-43057 GCF_030248475.1 Vibrio sp. D173a | reverse complement strand
CCATATACGTTCCTCGCTTGTAGGGAATGACGACGTTGGGTTCCTGAGCAAATCAAAAGTATATTCAGAGTCTAATAACCTCTTTCGTTTTCCACGCAAATACTCCCAAGCAGCCACATAACAACTTGTTTCTCAGAAACCAAAACACGTCATTCCGAAGAGCCTAGGCGATATCAGGAATCTCGCTTCAACGCGCTCTAAGCTGATATTTCCATACGCTAGAAAAACAAAAAGGCCCTCAAATGAGGACCTTTAAATTGGGTGAACTTTCGAAATAGATGCGTCGAGTTCTAGGAGAACACACGGAGTTTGGTTTGCTTCTAGCAAATAAGTATGTCCGACAACGAAATCGGCGCACTCAATGAAGAAAGTTACGCGTAAACTGGTAGACGCTTACAGATTTCTAGAACTTTCTGTTTTGTCGCTTCGATAACTTCTTCGTTGCCGATGTTATCTAGAACGTCACACATCCAGTTTGCTAGCTCTTTCGCGTCATCTTCAGTGAAGCCGCGACGAGTAATTGCTGGCGTACCAACACGGATACCAGACGTTACGAATGGGCTGCGTGGATCGTTTGGAACAGAGTTCTTGTTTACTGTGATGTTTGCTGCACCTAGTGCTGCATCTGCATCTTTACCAGTGATGTCTTTGTCGATTAGGTCAACTAGGAATAGGTGGTTCTCAGTACCGTTAGAAACGATCTTGTAGCCACGCTCTTGGAATTGACCAACCATTGCTTTCGCGTTTTTCACTACGTTAGCTTGGTAAGCTTTGAATTCAGGCTCCATCGCTTCTTTGAACGCTACCGCTTTACCAGCGATAACGTGCATTAGAGGACCACCTTGACCGCCAGGGAATACTGCTGAGTTCAGCTTCTTGTACAGCTCTTCACCTTCGTTAGAAAGGATAAGACCGCCACGAGGACCTGCTAGCGTTTTGTGCGTAGTCGTAGTTACTACGTGAGCGTGTGGAACTGGTGTTGGGTACTCGCCTGCTGCGATTAGACCAGCAACGTGTGCCATGTCTACAAATAGGTAAGCGTCAACTTTGTCTGCGATTTCACGCATGCGTTTCCAATCAACGATTTGTGAGTAAGCAGAGAAACCACCGATGATCATCTTAGGCTTGTGCTCAAGCGCTAGCTGTTCCATCTCGTCGTAGTTGATTTGACCTGCTTCGTCGATACCGTAAGGAATCACGTTGTAGTGCTTACCAGAAAAGTTTACTGGAGAACCGTGAGTTAGGTGACCACCGTGCGCTAGGCTCATACCTAGAACTGTGTCGCCTGGGTTCAGAAGCGCCATGTAAACTGCGCTGTTTGCTTGAGAACCTGAGTGAGGCTGTACGTTCGCGTACTCACAACCGAACAGTTGGCATGCACGATCGATTGCCAGTGCTTCAGCTTTATCTACGTACTCACAACCGCCGTAGTAACGCTTGCCTGGGTAGCCTTCAGCGTATTTGTTCGTTAGCTGAGAACCTTGAGCTTCCATTACACGTGGACTTGTGTAGTTTTCAGAAGCGATTAGTTCAATGTGTTCTTCCTGGCGAAGTGTTTCTTCCTGGATAGCTGCGAACAGTTCCGCATCGTAATCTGCGATGTTCATATCACGCTTAAGCATCTGTATCTCCTGACTCAGATTGGTACTGAAAGTTGCAAAAAAACTGGATAACGACCTAAAGCAAACGTTTTCGTCGACCTAATGGCGCGCATTCTACATAATTTGGTCTAGGTCATAAAGAGAAATTTACAATTTTTCTCATGCAGTTTTTTCATGGTGACAAGCAAGAAATATCATGACGATGTTGCAATCGTTTAACCATGATCCGTTGACTGTCAATTTTGTGCTTTACACCCTGTAAAACGACAATTACATAGGTTTACCGAAAATTTTACCCTCTAGCTACCGAAAAGATCATCTTTTTACTACTATGCACGCCCGATTTATCACTAACGACTGCATAATAGATGGAAAAACACTCAAGAAAAGAAGACTGGATGGCAATTCTTACGGGGACCTTTTTGGTCGCTCAAGGCGTTTTCTTTCTCCAATCCGCGAACCTCTTAACCGGAGGCACCACAGGATTGGCTCTGCTTATTAGCCAATTTACACCTTTTACGTTTGGTGTGCTGTACTTTTTAGCCAACTGTCCTTTTTACTTGCTAGCATGGAAACACTTCGGCCGTCATTTTGCGATTAATAGTGCAATTTCTGGCGCTTTGGTTTCTATCTTTGCGGATAATCTGTATTTGCTGATCTCACTCGAGTCGATTAATGAGATTTACTGTGCGGTTGCTGGCGGGCTGTTGATGGGCTTGGGTATGTTGATCCTGTTCCGTCACCGTTCAAGTTTGGGTGGCTTCAACGTGCTGTGCTTGTTCATTCAGGACAAATTCGGTATTTCGGTCGGGAAATCTCAGATGGCGATCGACGCCTGTATCTTGTTTGCGTCTTTCTTCTTCGTCACACCTTGGGTGATCGGCTTATCGATTCTTGGCGCCTTCGCACTGAACCTTGTACTTGCAATGAATCACAAACCGCATCGCTACTCAGTAAGTTACGGTTCATAGGATGAAAAAATAAAAGGCTTTGGGGAGCACTCCAAAGCCTTTTGTTTAGGACCGAAATCCTTAGGGGAAGCTTAATTTTTACTCTTCAATCAGAAAGATGCGAGTTTCGTAAGGACGCAGTACTTGGTGGTTGGAAGCAATCGCGCTGGTTGCATTCTGATAGTTGGAAAGCAGGTTCTTGGCTTTGCTCATATCAAAGCGCTCTGGTAACACACACTCCACTTCTTCGCCGTAGTAGTTGTTAATACACAGCAGCGTTTGCTTGTCGTTCTGACGTGCGTAAGCAAAAATACGTTTGTGCTCAGGCAGTAAGTCCTCGTAACGACCATCGGTGATGACTGGAACCTGTTTACGCAGTTCAATCAAGCGCTTGTAGAAGTAGAACACCGAGTTCAAATCGGCAATCGCGGCTTCTGCGTTGATCTCTGAATAGTTCTGAGCCACCTCTAGCCACGGCGTGCCCTCAGTAAAGCCCGCGTGTTTCGCGCTATTCCATTGCATTGGCGTACGTGAGTTATCACGCGACTTCTGTGCCAAAATCGCCATCATGTCGTCGTGAGATACGCCATCGCGATTGACCATGATGTCGTACATGTTAGTGCTTTCAACATCGCGATATTGGCTGATTTCGGTGTAACCTGGGTTGGTCATGCCGATCTCTTCACCTTGGTAAACATAAGGCGTGCCTTGCATCATGTGCACCGATGCCGCAAGCATTTTGGCAGATTCAACACGGTATTGTTCGTCGTTACCTAATCGGCTCACAACGCGTGGTTGGTCGTGGTTACACCAAAATAGCGCGCCCCACCCTTTGCCATTTAAACCAGTTTGCCAATGGTTGAAGAGCTGTTTCAGTTGGATGAAATCAAACGGCGCTTTCGTCCATTTATCACCATTCGGGTAATCGACTTTCAAGTGGTGGAAATTGAACACCATTGACAGCTCTTTGCCATCTTGCGCTGAATATTGCTGACAATGCTCTAGTGTGGTGGAAGACATTTCACCTACAGTCACACTGCCATATTTCTGGAACACCGCTTCACTGATCTCTTGAAGGTATTCATGCACACGTGGGCCGTCGGTGTAGAAGCGGCGACCATCACCAATATCATCACTTGGAAAATCTTGCTGCTTGGAAATCAGGTTGATAACGTCAAGACGGAAGCCATCCACACCTTTTTCTGCCCAGAAGCTGATGACTTCTTTCACTTCTTCACGCACTACCGGGTTTTCCCAGTTTAGGTCCGCTTGCTCTTTAGCAAAAAGGTGCAAATAGTACTGACCCGTTTTTTCATCCAACGCCCAAGCGTTGCCACCAAACTTAGATTGCCAGTTGTTTGGCTCTACGCCATCAACCGGATCTTTCCAGATGTAGTAATCACGGTATGGACTGTTTTTGTCACCCAATGCCGATTGGAACCACTTATGTTCTGTCGAAGTATGATTCACCACGATATCCATGATGATTCGAATACCCAGCTGGTGAGCCTCAGCCAACAGGGTATCGAAATCTTGCATAGTGCCGAAATCTGGGTTGATCGCATAGTAATCGGAAATGTCATAACCATTGTCGATCATTGGCGATTGATAAACCGGCGTCAGCCAAATCGCATCCACACCAAGGTGTTTTAGATAATCCAGCTTAGAAATGATCCCTTTAATATCGCCCGTGCCTTTACTTCCACTGTCACAAAAGCTTTTTGGGTAAATTTGGTAGATGGTTGCGGTTTTCCACCAGCTCTCATCATGCTTGGTCATTGCCATTTCTAACGCTCACTTACCATTAAACGGAAACTTAAAATCTTAAAAATAGAGGAGATAAACGAAGCAGCCAAATAGCCGCCTCGGTTTGAATTACGCGTTAGCGGTTTCTAACTCACCTTTCATTTGCGCACGCTTATACAACACAAGCGTCAGTGCCACAGGGACCACAATCGCCACCAACATCGCCAGAGCAAAGACACCCCAGAACTGCGGTTGGATAGACAAGATGCCCGGCAAACCGCCCACACCAATTCCATTCGCCATCACACCTGCGCTGCCACAGATAGCTGCGGCAATCGCACTGCCGATCATCGCGCTCAGCATTGGGAATTTGTATTTCAAGTTGATGCCGTACATCGCAGGCTCTGTCACACCAAGGTAAGCAGAGATAGCCGCAGGCACCGAGATATCACGCTCGCCGTGTTTTTTACTGATGATAATGATACCAACTACTGCAGACGCTTGAGCAATGTTTGAAAGTGCAATCAAAGGCCAGATTGGCGTACCGCCTAGCTCTTGCATCAGTTGAAGATCAACCGCGTTGGTGGTGTGGTGAATACCGGTAATTACCAATGGCGCATATAGGAAGCCAAAGATGGTTGAGCCAATCATTGCGAAGTCACCCGTCATGGCTGCTTTTGCTGCGAAAGCAACGCCGTCACCCAACATGCGACCGAATGGACCAATAATAGAGTGCGCAAGAATCACAGACACAATGATAGAAACAAACGGCACGACCACTAGGTAAAGGTAAGACGGAATAATGCGCTTTAAATTGGTTTCTATGAACGCCAAGGCAACACCCGCTAACATCGCAGGAATCACTTGCGCTTGGTAGCCCACTTTCTCGATAGCGAATAAGCCAAAATCCCATACTTCAGGCACTTGCTTACCAATTAGGTAGGCGTTCATTAGCTGTGGCGAAACCAGTGTGACACCCAATGTGATACCCAGAATAGGAGTACCACCGAGCTTTTTCACTGTCGACCAACACACGCCAACTGGCAGGAAGAAGAAGATTGCTTCACCAATTAGCCATAAGAAAGAGTGTACCGTTGCCCAAAACTGGCTGATTTCCGTGAGCGTTTGGCCATCAAACATCTTGATGTCGCCAATCACGTTACGGAAGCCAAGAATCAAACCACCAGTGATGATCGCAGGTAACAGTGGTACAAAGATTTCAGCAAGGTGGGAAATACCACGCTCAACGATGTTCATGTTTTGACGAGCGGCGTTCTTAGATTCATCTTTGCTCGCTTCACTTTTACCACTTAACTCGATCAGTACCTTGTATACCTCATCGACTTCCGTACCGATCACCACTTGGAACTGACCTGCGTTGGTAAAACAGCCTTTCACCATAGGCAGTGCATCTAACTGTTTGGTATCGGCTTTATCTGTGTCATTCAACACGAAACGTAAGCGAGTTAAGCAGTGGCTAACACTGGCAATATTGTCCGATCCCCCGACCAGCTCAATAAGACGCTCTACATCTTGACGCGCAATCTTACTCATAACTTTGTCCACCCTGTACTGGATACATTCAATTCGTCGTATTATTTTTATTTTGGGAACATTCCCATTTGATAATTTTAATAATGTCAGCTCGATTTAAAAAACAAAATGGGAACAGTCCCATTAATTGAGAATGATCACAGTATAATTTTAGAGCAGATTGTCGACAGGTGGATTAATGGCGGATCGGTTGCTGGGTAAAATGCACCACAGACTCATCACCGTTTAACTGATTGATCAGCATCTTAGCGGCTTTCTCACCGGCATGTGCATAGCCCGGATCCACGCTGAAGACATTTGGAAAAAGGAACGAGAGTAGTTCGTTGCCCCCCACACCAGTGACCACCACATCTTCACGTCCGATTTCTTGCAGACGTTTGATCACACCGAGAGCGATAGTGTCACTGGCACAAGCGATGGCTTGCGTATCGGGTTGAAGAACTTGATCCACCAGCTGGTAGGCGCTTTCGTGGCTAAGTTTGCCGGTTTGAAAACAAGGTTCAACACGCTTTTGCTCACACCAAGCGTGGTAAGCATTTAGACGAGCAAGGCCCGTTGTGCGATCTTCTGGGTCAACGCCGATGTAGGCAATACGAGAAATAGATTGCTGTTCCAGATGGGAGAGCGCCATGTCGATAACACCTTGGTTATCATAGTTGATCGAAGAAACCAATTGAGTGTCCATGGCGATCACGACAATGCGATTGCCCCACTCCGCTAACGCTTGCTCATCACACCCAGTAAAGCCAAACACGATCACCCCATCGACATTGCGACGTTTAAGAACGTCCAAATGCTCGTTGGTTTTATCGCGAGCGAACTGGCTCTCCATGATCACCACGTCGTACCCTGCCGAGTACAAAGCACTAAGCATAGTGCCAACGGCACGGTTTTCTGATGGGGAATCGAGACGAGAAATGATCACGCCGACCACTTTCTGGCTGCCACCACGCATCGATTGTGCTGATTTGGATGGCACATAGCCTGATTCACGAATGATTTGTTCAACCTTCTCACGCGTTTGCGGTTTTACCTTGGGATCATTGGTAAGTACACGGCTAACCGTCGATTTGCCCACGCCAGCCAATTTCGCGATATCAAGAATGGTGAGTTTTTTGCTCATAAGTGTTCAGACTAAAAGAAAAAATCAAACAAAAGGGAAGCAGCGGCTTCCCTTATCTCAATCAGTAATGAAGATTACTTGTTTAGGTACGCAGGCACATCGGCAATGCTATCAAGTACAGCCGTAGCAATCGCTTCGCCTTGTTCCGTTACTGGTTTACCAGTACGAACCAAAATCTTAGTGCCAACGCCTGCCGCCTCTGCTGCCATCATGTCTTCGGCTTTGTCGCCGATCATCACAGATTTCTCCATGTCGATCTTCAAGAAGTCACGCGCAGAAATGAACATGCCTGGTTTTGGCTTGCGGCAATCACAATCATGCTTGTACTCACCGATGCCATGCTCAGGATGATGTGGGCAGTAGTAAATGCCGTCGAACTCAACGCCATTGTCAGCAAAGTTCCAATCCATCCATTGAGTCAGAGACAAGAAACGGTCTTCGCTGAATTTACCACGTGCAATGCCAGATTGATTGGTCACAAGCACCAACAGGTAGCCTTTCTCTTTCAGCGCTTTTGTCGCTTCAAACACACCGTCAATGTACTCAAAATCATGTTCATCATGAACGTAACCGTGGTCAACGTTAATCACGCCGTCACGATCGATAAAAACAGCAGGTTTTGCCAAAACGTATTTCTCTATTTACTCGGTTTCATCAGATTATTACATACCTTATAAGCACTCACACTATCTAATTGGTGTAAGTTCGCGACAAAACAGTTGATTTGCCGTCCGAGAATCGGTAAATCTTAAGTATCCCTCTTAATTGCTTCCTTCTAGCGCACATCCTCTGTTTTACGCTTCCTGCAGAACATCCATACATTTAGACGTCTAGACGTAAAAATATCTATTGACTTACTACTGCTTAACCCATAGCATCAACTGAGAATTGAGATAGAGTTCAAAATTTACTCCTGTTAAAAGCCGTTTTTAACAGCGAAGTTCCCAGTATCTCTGTGCAGGTTGAAACATGATAGAAATAAAAAACGTCAATAAAGTGTTCTACCAAGGCAGTAAGGAAATTCTTGCCCTTAAGGACATTAACCTAGATATCGCGAAGGGCACCATCTTTGGTGTTATCGGTTCATCGGGCGCGGGTAAAAGTACCCTCATCCGTTGTGTAAACATGCTGGAAGCTCCAACTTCAGGTTCCATCATCGTAGATGGCGTTGACCTAACCAAATTAAGCAAAAAGCAATTGGGAGAAACTCGCCGCAACATCGGGATGATCTTCCAACACTTTAACCTGCTGTCGTCTCGCACCGTTTTCGACAATGTCGCACTCCCTCTTGAGCTAGCAGGTAAAGACAAAGCGCAAATCACAACAAAAGTGACTGAGCTTCTTAAGCTCGTTGGTCTTGCAGACAAGCATGAAAGCTACCCAGCAAACCTCAGTGGTGGTCAAAAGCAACGTGTGGCTATCGCTCGTGCATTGTCATCAGACCCTAGCGTGCTACTTTGTGACGAAGCAACCAGCGCGCTGGACCCTGCAACGACGCAGTCCATTTTAGAACTGCTTAAAGAAATCAACCGCAAGCTAGAAATCACCATTCTACTGATCACTCACGAAATGGAAGTGGTTAAGAGCATCTGTCACGAAGTGGCGATCATCGGTGATGGTGAGCTAGTAGAAAAAGGTACCGTGGGTGAAATCTTCGCGCATCCGAAGACCGCACTGGCACACGAGTTCATTCGCTCTACTTTGGATCTTTCTATCCCAGAAGATTACCAAGCACGCTTACAAACCACGCGCGTAGAAAACAGTTACCCATTGGTTCGCCTAGAATTTACTGGCGCTACCGTAGATGCCCCTCTGATGACGCAAATCGCTCGTAAGTTCAACATCGATGTGAGCATCCTAAGTTCCGATCTGGATTACGCTGGCGGCGTGAAGTTCGGCATGATGGTCGCGGAGCTGTTTGGTAACGAAGAAGACGATAACGCAGCGATTGAGTTCCTGCGTGAGCACAACGTGAAAGTAGAGGTACTTGGCTATGTCCTTTAATACGATTTCTGAATGGCTGAGCTTAAACAGCAACCTACTTTTGGGCGCAACATGGGAAACCCTTTACATGGTTGCGGTTGCAGGCATCGTTGGTTTTGCAGTGGGCATTCCACTCGGCGTCATTCTGCACACCACTAAAAAAGGTGGCTTGCTGGAAAACACCAAACTTAATCGCGTGCTTGGCGCCATTGTTAACATCGGTCGCTCGGTTCCTTTCCTAGTACTGATGGTTGCGATTATTCCAGTAACCAAACTGTTGGTTGGCACCTTCATCGGTACAACAGCAGCGATTGTTCCTTTAACCATCGGGGCTATCCCATTTGTGGCGCGTCTGATTGAAGGTGCACTACTGGAAGTACCGTCAGGTTTGGTTGAAGCAGCGCAATCTATGGGCGCGACACCAACACAAATCATCACAAAAGTTCTGCTTCCTGAAGCAATGCCGACTATTGTTAACTCAGTAACCATTACTCTGGTAACGCTAGTGAGCTACTCAGCAATGGCGGGTACGGTAGGCGGCGGTGGTCTTGGTGACGTAGCTATCCGTTATGGCTTCCACCGCTATGACGTAGTGATCATGGCAGTAACCGTCGTGATGCTGATTGTTCTAGTACAAATTATTCAGTCTATCGGTGATGCAATCGTACGCCGCGTAGACCACAGATAAGAATTGAAAATACCAATTATAAGGAGATAAAGATGAAATTTAGCCTTAAGAGTCTTTTGACTGTTGCAACTGCTGCTTCTGCACTGGTTCTTGCTGGTTGTGGTGACAAAGAAGTCGACGTGAACAAAGTAAAAGTTGGCGTAATGGCAGGTGCGGAAGCACAGGTTGCTGAAGTTGCAGCAAAAGTTGCGAAAGCGAAATACAACCTGGATGTTGAGTTGGTTACCTTTACCGATTACGTAACACCAAACGCAGCGCTGGATGATGGCTCAATCGACGTAAACGCGTTCCAACACAAGCCATACCTAGATCAGCAAGTAAAAGATCGTGGCTACAAATTAGTGACTGCTGGTAACTCTTTCGTATACCCAATCGCTGGTTACTCTAAACAAGTAAAATCAGTGGATGAAATCGAAGATGGCGCACGCATCGCTGTTCCAAACGATCCTACGAACCTAGGTCGTTCTCTTCTGCTTCTTGAGCAACAAGGTCTTATCGAACTGCGTGACGGCGTTGATCTACTGGCAACGGTACGTGACATCGTAGGTAACCCGAAAAACATCACAATCGTAGAGCTAGATGCAGCACAGCTTCCACGTTCTCTTGATGACGTAGCGATTTCTATCATCAACACAACTTACGCAAGCTCAATCGACCTAACGCCAGAGCGTGATGGTATCTTCGTTGAAGACAAAGAGTCTCCATACGTAAACCTAATCGTTGCTCGTGAAGACAATGTTCAAGCCGCTAACGTACAAAACTTCGTGAAAGCATACCAAACTGATGAAGTTTACGAAGCAGCGAAAGACATCTTCAAAGGTGGCGTAGTTAAAGGTTGGTAATCACCTCTTTCTACAACACTTGAAACTTAAAAAGGGTGCTCATCGGAGCGCCCTTTTTACATCTGTTTTGATTACTGCTTTACCTCTAGAACATCTGAACTTCGTTTTTCTCAACGTCCTTTTGCATCTGTTCTGGCTGCGAATCCAATTGAGGATGCTTGAACACATAAGGCGCTAGAAACGCAGTAAAAGGAATAGTCAGCACAATCCCCACACTACCCGCCAACGCGTTCACGACTGCGAGGCCCACCAGCGGCATATTCATAAACTGACTCGCCGGCATGTTAAGCCCCCACACCATCATGATAGTCGTCAACGAACCACCAGCAAACGCCAAGATCAAGGTGTTAGTCATGGTACCCATGATGTCTCGACCAATATTCATCGAGGCTTTAACCAGTTGTTTTGGTTTAAGCTTAGGATCGGTTTGTTTGAGCTCCGCGTACGCCGATGCAATCGAAATCGCCACATCCATAACGGCCCCAAGTGCAGCAACGACAATCGTCACGAACATCAACCAACGAATACCCATCTTCACCGACGTTAGGTAAATTACGTCTTCGCCTTTGTCGAGGTAAATACCCGACAAGTGCGCCATTTCGCCAAACCACTGCGCCATGACACCCGCAGCTATCACACCCAATAACGTGCCACCCATGGCGCATAAACTCTTCCGGTTATAGCCAGAGACGAGAATAAAGCTGACCACGATGATCACAACCATCAATAAGATGCTGACCAGCATTGGATTCCAACCTGCAAAAATACTCGGCACCAACACACCAACGATCAAGGCAGCAGTGAAATAAAGTGCGACCATAGAGTTAATGCCCTCTTTCTTACCAAAGCTCAGCAGCAGCGCACAAAACAGCGCAAGCATCAGGTAAATCGCGTCTGAGCGTTTGTGGTTATACGCCCAATAGACGGTGCCATTGGTAGTTTCGCGGATCATCATGATGAAGGTATCACCTTCACTGACATACACGTTGTGCTGGCGACTAAGAGGGTTGGTGACTTCCACCTCTAAGCCTTCGCTCTCTCCCTCAAGGATTTTTGCCATGAAGACTTGTTTACCTGTCATCACATCTGGCACAAGCGGATCAGGCGCAACATGGTTTGAGATAGAACGCGTGACAGTCGCTTCAACAAACTCTTGTTGCTGGCGAGACTTAGGACGGAAATCTTCACTCCACGAAGCAGAAAACTGAAAAATAAGCGTGGAGATAAGGGTAATCAGTAGGGTGAAACCCCATCGGTGATAGATTCTTTTGATCATGAAGCACTCTTCTACATCACTCACTAAACGGGCTTTGCCTCTGGTGAGTAAAATTAGGCGCGGTAAAGATTACCGCGCCCACATGCAGGATTAATGAGTTGGGTTACAACCTGCGACTTTCTCATCAAGGGTCGCTGCGTCTTTGTTAGGGTTAACAAAGTAGCTAGACGAATCATTGATGTTCACAGACTTAACAATCGCTGGGTATTTCGGGTTTTCTAAATCAATCGAGACACAGATTTCCATGTTCTTCAATTGTTCCCACAGCGCTTTACCTTCGCCTTCACGCAGTGTCGTGATATCACCACTTGGTAGGTATTGAGTGAACGACCAGTTACCAAGACTGCCACTGAAGTCCGCCACATCAATGCCTTTGTGCTCTTCAACATAAGCCGTCAGCATGTCGCGAATTGCGTAGACTTGCTCGTTCACTGAGTCATAGAACACGTCGTCTTTGCTTGCCCAGCCATACTTCTGGATTTGCGAACCAAAGCGGTAGCTGTTCATCGCCACTTTGTAGGTCGCGTTTGGATCGAACTGCTCACCACCAATGCTGGTAATATTCACACGGCTACCCTCATTCGTTACTGCGTTGTTCTCATCCATCTCAAGAGACGGCTTACTCAGATCCACAGTGAACTCAATATCACCATCGAATTGATCGTAAAGATAAGCTGGCGCGCCTTTCTTGAACGATACGGTAATATCACCCGGTTTATATTGGTTGAAGTAAGAGTACGACCATTCAATGAAGCGTTTTAGGTTCGTACCTGTCATCTCTACGCCCAGTAAGGTGTTATCGTACTTGTACAAGTTGGTCGATTTACCTTTGGTGTAAACTTCGTTGTCGATTAGGTTAGATTGATCAGAGAACAACGACGCAGCAGAGACAATCGCACCATTCCCCTCCCCCATCGCCTCTTCAATTTTCTGCATTTGGATTTGGTTAATCACATCCATCAATGGCGTATCAACGACTTTCGCTAGGTGAATCGTCGAGTACAAACGCTCTGCGGTGTAATTGTAATCCGTTGCTGTCGCTTCGTCTGGGTAACCCGTTGCACTTGGTGTGAAGTTACCTGTCACAAGGCCAAGCTCACGAGTTGCGTCTTCAACCGAGATATCGTGCACGTATTGGAACTTCGCTTGCAGCGCTTGCTCTTCTTCCACTTTCTTCGTGCCAATGTTGGTCAACGTGGTGTCTTCCATCGTCCACTTGCCATCGACTTTCTTCAATTGAATTTCAGCTTTCGCTAGGTAAGCACCCCACTTGCCCGGCTCAATGATTTTCACGCTTTGCGCGCGATTGTCTTGGTTGTATTCACCAGACTTCGCTTTATCTTCAATCAACGTATTTTCACCGCCAATTTCTGATGTGGATTTGCTGATTGGTGTAACCGTGCCGTCTGCATTCACTTGCTCGATATAGTTGGCGTGTTCGTGGCCCGCTAGAATAACGTCGAATTTATCCGCCATTGCTGACGCGATTTCGTAAACACCCACACCACCGTCTTCTTGACGGCCAAGGTGAAGCGCACCCACAATCACATCTGGATTGTATTTAGACACCAGTTGGTCAACCGCTTCTTTGGTTGCATCCAATTCGTTCTCAAACTTCAAGCCTTTGAAGTGATCCGGCGCTGACGCTTCCCAGTTCGGCACGTTCGATGGCGTTAGACCAACGATCGCCACTTTCACGCCTTCCACTTCAAACATTTGGAACGCGCGAATGTAGTTCACATCGTTACTTTCCCACTTGATGTTAGAAGAAAGTACCGCACCATTAAAGTGATCGAGGTTGCGATCGACAAACGAACGCTCAAAGTTGAATTCATGGTTGCCTGGTACCCAAACGTCAAAGCCAAGAGAGTTCATGCTCTCGACCACTGGGTGGGTTGGATCATCGTTGAATAGTTGCGCGGAGTTGCCCTGAACCGTATCACCAATATCAATCAGGATCATATTTGGATGTGCCGCTTTTTGATCAGCGAGCAGAGTGGCTACACGAGTAATACCAGCGTCATCGTCTTCTGCGTTCAACGCGTAGTCAAAACCAAACAAGCGACCGTGTAGATCCGATGTTGCTGCGATAGCAATGGTGACTTCATCCGCTTGTGTTGCTTCACCTTTCACAACTACGTCTGCCGTGTTGGTTAATGTTTTACCCTCTGCAACCACCGGGCTGTAATCCGATGGAACCTCTACGTACTTGGTTTCATCATCACAGCCAGCCATCAAGCCGACAACAGCAATACAGACTAAGCTTCGTTTAAATAAAGTCATCTCAATTCCTTCCAGATTATTTTTTTATATATATTTTCGGAAGGGGCCCACTTCCCAAAACCTCAAAAAGGATATGGATGTTATTTGAAATTTTTGAGAAGCAAACGTTTCAATGCTTATAAACCATGCAACTAGGTTATATTTTTCTTTGAATATGAACAAAGATCACAAGCAAGGAGATGAGAGGAATGGCTGACAAAAATACTTTTCAAATCAAAGCATTGATAACATCAATAATGGGTGATTTTACTGAACAGGCTCGATTCATTTAGAGTGATAAAAAAAGCTGACATAGACGCCAGCTTTAAAAATGGACTACTTGATGTGATCCCAAGAGATATTGGAGACAATACGGCAATCGTCACACTTGAAGTAGAAGATATCGTGCAGCGGCTCGTCGAGTAACCATTCACCACCACATTTTGGACACTTACGCCCTTTTTCCGCTTCAAGCGACTCACCGCCAACTCGGTATTGGTAGTAGTAGGTCGGGATCTTAGTGATGTATTCAATACGACCACGTAAGTCCCAACCGCGGCGGAACAGCACACTGTCAGCATCGCAGATTTCATGCAGTGCAGCGTGTTCAGCACGGCAGCCACCCGCCATTTGGATTTCATCACACGCTTGCCATTCAGTTTGCCATTTCACCACCGCTTTGTGGTCACCATTCAGCGTCGCACCATTACGGTAAAGTGGGATTGGCAATAGCGTCTCGCCGCTTCGCAGTGGAGAGCAAGTATGAACGTACGTGGTGTAAAGCACTTGCCAGCTTGGTGTTTCTTCTTCTGCCGCTTCTTCTGAATTCAAATCACGACCCAACATGCGCATTTTCGGTGCAAGCAACGACGCTTCCGACAAACGATTCATGCACACTTTGACGAAGTCAGAATGGTAGCGAGGATGCAAACTGTCTTGCTCTGGGCAAACGACGCGAACATAAAACTCGCCATCCCCCATTACGATAGGAAATTCACGACCCAGAACTTGCCCGTTGTAACGCAGTGCGTCCATCAGACCATTAATCGCCTTATCTACGGCGCTTACGGTAGTGTTATCAAAACACTCAAACTGCAACTCAACAACGTACATGCTTACACCGCTGCCTCTAGTTTGCTCAGAAACTCAGTCAGTGTCTCGGCTAGCACATCTCGCTTATCCGAACCTAGGCGTTCAAGAATCACATTACCGGTTAGGTTACAGATAGAAATCACATCCAGCTCTGCATCTGTCGCTGCAATAAATACTGTCGGTTTTAGCTTTAGACGACGCTGAGTGACTAAGTGACCAAGAATGTTCTCTTGCAGACGAGTAAAGTCATCATCACTCCATACTTGCAGCAACGTCAGCTCATTACCTTGCCAAGTCGCGTCCATATCAGCGCTGTACTGAGAACCGAAGAAAAGCTTGATGTCTTCATGCAGCGTCAGCTCAATTGCGTTCTCAACGTTAGTGAAATCCGCCATTTCTTCACGTGGGAATGCTTTCCACAGTACTGCCCCATCGCGTTTCTCTTCTACACACGGAGAAACAAGATCAGCAAGCTCTTCACTGCGTGGCAGTTCATTGTGCTTGTCTTGCCAAGCTTGTTGGTAGCGCAGGCTAAAGTCCTGTAGAGCCTGAGGAACGGTTTGGGTCATGAAGGTCTCCTGGTTTGTTTTTATCAGGTTGCGGTGTCTGCCGGATAGCAATTAAGCAGCGGATTCAGTAAAATTCTCGCCATTCTAATCGAAAATGACCACAAAGTATGAGCAAATATTCTGACGCTAAAGAGCTTGCTGGCCTGACTCTGGGTAAAAAGACTGAGTACGCAAACCAATACGACGCAAGCTTGCTGCAACCTGTACCTCGCAGCCTAAACCGTGACGACTTAGAACTGGGCGACAGCCTGCCGTTTTTAGGTCACGACATTTGGACGCTGTACGAGCTATCTTGGCTAAACAGCAAAGGCTTGCCTCAAGTGGCGGTTGGCGAAGTATACATTCCAGCGACCAGCGCCAACTTGATTGAATCAAAGTCGTTCAAACTGTACCTAAACAGCTACAACCAAACCCGTTTTGCTACTTGGGAAGAAGTGACTGAGCGTCTAACGCAAGATCTATCGGCATGTGCAGGCGAAGCGGTACTTGTGGAAGTAAACCCAGTTAACCACTACACCAACCAACCAATCGTAACTATGGAAGGTGAGTGTATTGATGATCAAGACATTGAAATCACTAGCTACGATTTTAACGCTGCACTGCTTGAAGGTGCTGCTGGTGATGAGCAAGTAGAAGAAATTCTTCACAGTCATCTACTGAAATCGAACTGTCTAATCACCAATCAGCCAGACTGGGGCAGCGTAGAGATTCGCTACCAAGGCGCTAAGCTTGATCGTGAGAAGCTGCTTCGTTACTTAGTGTCATTCCGTGAGCACAACGAATTCCACGAGCAATGTGTTGAGCGTATTTTCACTGACCTGATGAAGTACTGCCAACCAACGAAACTTACGGTATTCGCACGTTATACTCGTCGTGGTGGTTTAGATATCAACCCTTATCGCTCAACGGAACAAGACAAGCCAGCACACAATAATCGCATGGCACGTCAGTAATCTGAGTAGGTAATGAAAGTATTTGAGTTCCATACTCAAACACTAATTACTTAAATACTCAAAAACGCCCAGCTATCTGTTGGATTGCTGGGCGTTTTTCTCTACTATTGATTATTCAAAAATACGTAAATTACGACACAGTTCAAGGGAACGAAAAGGATGTTTTGGGACAGTTCGCGTCTATTTATTAGGCTGATTGGCTTTCTTTGCTTATTGTTAGCACAGCCACTTCACGCGACCATTTTATCTTCCGCTTTGCTTAATGAAGCTCAGCAACTGGCTGAGATCGAACCTTCACAAGCCAAACAAGCGGCCAAAAACTACCTTTTGCAACGTGAACTGACTGAGCGCCAAGAGAACGGCAGCCCTTCTGCCATGTCTCGTGAAGAGACCGACCGTAGCATCCGCACACCAAGCAGCACGATTGAAGCGCATAAAATCATCGCGCAAGCCGACTACGCCATGGGCAACATTCGCTCTGCTATCAACAACCTTGATGAAGCAAAACGCCTCGCCAAAGAATACCAACTACCGTACATGAATCTGGATGTGCAACTGATGCGCAATCAAATGATTTGGATGTACGACAAAAACTACGCCGCAGCGGAAGAAAAACTCGACCAAATCGAAAAGCAGATTGAAGAAGCAAATCCGGTTTTACAACGCACTGACAGCGTTCGCTACCGCTTAGTGATGCAGCGTGCACTGCTGGCGGCTAACAGCGGTAATTCGGTAAACGCCGAGCGCTTGTACGCAAAAGCCAAAACCATGCTAGAGGACAATCGCTCAGACCTAACTCTGATTGATTACCACACTGCCGTCGGCGAGTTTTATCTCAACAATAAGAAGTACAACCTTGCCCTGTCAGAGCTGCTATATGGTTACTGGCAATCCATTGAAAATGACAGCGGCGCAAGACTGGCGAAGGTAAACCGTCTGTTAGCACGTCTATTCCAAGAGCGCCGTGTTTACGATAAAGCCATCGAGTACCTCTCTCAGGCGGCCGACTTTTACGACAGCTACCCAAGCTCACCAATTCTGGCTGATGTGTTAGAGCAAATGGGCGATACCTACTTCTACCAAGGTAAATTCAACCTAGCACTGGTGCATTACTTCAATGTGCTTGACCACGACAGCACCAGCAAGAACATCAATCGCATCATCAAGATCCGTTTGAGTCTCGCGGCAACCTACTTACAGCTCTATAACTACGCGCTGGCAGAGCAGTACTTAGATCGTGCTAGGGACTTGTTAGAGTATGCAGATTTACCGCAGTTAGAAGCGAAAGCGGCGCTGCTACAATCTGGCTTGGCGTACCACCAAAACGACAGTAAAGACGTCATCGTCAATGCGAAGAAAGCGCTCGACCTAATAGAGAAAGCACCAGACGAGACGGGCTTTATCAAACAACAGTCCTACCGTTTGTTAGGCTTAGGCTACGAGCAAGCTGGCGAATATCAGCTGTCTCTACAAGCGTACAAAAAATACACAAGCCTAGTTCGACTGGAGCAAAAACAACTTAACCAAATCAGTGAAGATGCCTTCCGCCAGCAAAAAGAGTTTGCTGAGCAAAGCATCCATTATGTCAGCCAGGCAGAAAAGCTGATTCAAGTGAGCATGGAGCACCGCAAGTTCCAAAAAATCTCGTTCGCATTGTTCATTATCGTATTGGTGATGTTCCTCTTCATCATGCGCCGTGGCGTCATCATGCAACGCCAAACGACTGAAATTAAAAAGCTGCGTGATGATCTGTTTACCCACTCCCGCTCGCGTCTGCGGAATCTACGCATGCTCAACGCTAAGCTGTCGCGCTCTCTTAAGAAATCAAGCGATACGTTTGAGCAGTGGCAGATGGGCGAGCTGATTCACGAGCCACTCAACGACCGTTTGCGTTTCGTGATGATTGATTTGCCATTCCTACGCAGTATGTACGTTCAGCATGGTTATAAAGCTGGCTTAGAGTTAGAGCGTGCATTTGGTGAATTCCTAGCAGAACGCATCCAAAAGCCGACACGTTTGTATCATTTCTCCGATGCTAACTTGTTGTACATCGAGCCAAACGCCGATCGTGATGCTTCTGCAGAAGAAACGTTTAACAAGTTCCAAACTTGGGTGGATGAGTTCGCGACCAAGCACGATGTGAATCGCATCATTCGTATGGGCATCAGTGACTATCCATTCTTACCACGTGCATACACGGCGATTAACGATGAAGAGTTACTCGACCTGTTACTCCTTGCCACCCACATTGCCCGTAAGGTGAGCTTAAAAGACAGACACAGTCACTGGGTATTCTTGAAGGCAATTGATAACGCACCAGCCGCGAGCTTTGCAACTGGTGACATACGAACCGCGTGTCAACATGCCATCAATCAAGGACTAATAAAGATTCATTCTTCTTATAAGAATGAGGACGACATCAAAAAAATATTAAAAAACGGGTAATTAACCAACGGTTGAGCACGATCAGTGATGACGCTATAAAGTTTTTTGTTATTATCAAATAATCGTCAGTAGTACATGGACTTAACCGTAGTCGCTTCATGGGAATCTTGGAATCCGATATTCAGTCGCAGCTTCATCAGCTGAGTTGTCAACTTGACCAACTCAGGCTGACTCATCGTGATACTTCGCTCAAATTTCAACGTGAGCAGCAAGTTCTAAAGCGAGTTGTGGCATCATTGTCTTCTGCTTGTCAGGGTTCAAACTCTCAAGTAACCAACTACCTGCTCGAAATTCAGCAAGAACTTGAACATCAAAAAGATGTCAGCACGCTGATCCCTCGTTTGGCAGTGCTAGAAAGAATGCTCAAACAGCAGTCTAAGACGATGGAAAAACAGACCGGTTATCTCGACGAACAAATCAAACACAGTGGTGAAACGCTTCAACGTATCACTGGCCTGCCTGCGCAGCTAAAACGCGAGTTGCGTAACCTAATGAGCTTTTCGGAAGTTCACGCCGGGACCAAAGTCGACCAAGCAACCAAACTGCTGAGCATCTACGAACGTGCGCTCAAGATCATTACTTCCAACTCACGCCTTAACCTTGGCGAACTAGAAAACGGCCCGGATAAATCTCAATTAGAGTGCCTTGCCAGCGATCTACAACACACCATCACCGAACTTGACTTCGAGGGTGAATCCGGTGATCAACTGTTGGATATTCGCGCCAAGTTACTGTTGGGGGTGAATGCAGAATCGCTTATCGAACTGACGTTAAATACACTTAAACTGGTCGTGGAAGCCACTAAGTACGAACGTAAATCGTCAGAACAGTTCCTAGAGCAGTTGAACACTTCGCTTTCGAGCAACCTTAAAACCGTTCATCAGAACGTCGACCAACACCAAACCTACTTCGAACATCGCCAAGAGTTAAACTCTGATATGACCTCCTTGGTGGAACGCAGCCAAGAGTCGGTCGAACAAGCGCAAGGTTTAGAAGAATTGAAAGGGGAAGTGTCACCACTTCTGGCCAAAATGGCGTCACTGACCGAACGCTTAAGAATGACGGAAGAGCGTGAACAAGCCCTTCAGGAGCGCTTGAGTTACAGCAAGAATCAACTGGAAGCCGTATTCGAAAGCACACAAGACTATCGTCGACGTTTGGAAGACCAAGCTCAGCGAATGCTGCTTGATCCGCTCACCAAGGTATACAACCGTGCAGCATTCAACGACCGATTGGAACTGGAATATCGTCGCTGGATCCGTTCACAGCAGAACCTACGCGTGGTGCTGTTTGATATTGATAACTTCAAAGCAGTCAATGACAGCTATGGCTACACTGCTGGCGACAAAGCACTGAAGATCATCGCTCGTACCATGAATAAGCGTATCGCCGATACAGAAACCGTAGCTCGCTTTGGTGGTGAAGAGTTCATCTTACTGATCCCAGAACAATCAGAAGAGTACACGCTAGAACTGATGAAAAATATTCAGCGTGATATCAGTAAGCTGCCATTTAAATTCCGTGAACAGAACATCATGATCACGTTGACCGCCGTTTCGACTTCATTCAGAGAAGCAGACAACCCAGAATACGTCTTAGATCGCCTTGGTAATATGCTAAAAGATTCCAAACAGCGCGGTAACAACCAAGTCAACTGGACCTAAAAGCGTTCAAAAAACAACCAAACAAACCACTTTCACCCTCTGTTTTGTCATATTGCCTCAAAATTTCAACGAGTTATCACGTTTCTCACCCCTTAGTCTGCTAAGCTGTCTAAACGCTATAAAACAAAGTCTGCCAACCACTTGAGTAGAACGACACGTATAAACTAAGTGGGTGAGTTGGTTTCTACCCTATAAAAATGCATTAGCAAGGAGGCCTTATGATTACCCATATAAGCCCCGCAGGTAGCATGGATTTGCTATCACAACTGGAAGTTGAACGTCTTAAGAAAACCGCATCAAGTGAGCTGTACCAGCTCTACCGTAACTGTACGCTTGCGGTCCTCAACTCTGGTAGCCATACCGACAACTCAAAAGAGCTGTTAGACAAATACCTTTCATTCGATGTGAATGTAATGCGTCGTGAGCGTGGTATCAAGCTTGAGCTTGCTAACCCGCCAGAGCACGCGTTCGTTGATGGCGAAATCATTAAAGGTATCCAAGAGCACTTATTCTCTGTTCTGCGTGACATCGTATACGTAAACATGCACTTGGCGGACAACCAACGCCTTAACCTCACTAACGCCACTCACATAACCAACCTCGTATTTGGTATCTTACGTAATGCCGATGCTTTAACGCCTGGCATTGAACCAAATCTGGTGGTGTGTTGGGGTGGTCACTCCATCAACCCAACCGAGTACCAATACACTCGCGAAGTAGGTAACGAATTAGGCCTGCGTGAGCTGAACATCTGTACGGGCTGTGGTCCGGGTGCAATGGAAGGCCCAATGAAAGGCGCAGCGATTGGTCACGCCAAACAGCGTTATACCGAGCAGCGTTACCTTGGTTTGACAGAGCCTTCAATCATTGCGGCTGAGCCACCAAACCCAATCGTGAATGAACTGGTGATCATGCCAGACATTGAGAAGCGTCTTGAAGCCTTTGTTCGTATGGCGCACGGCATCGTTATCTTCCCTGGTGGTCCTGGTACAGCCGAGGAACTGCTGTACATCTTGGGTATCATGATGCACCCAGAAAATGCTGACCAACCAATGCCAATCGTACTAACTGGCCCGAAAGAGAGTGAAGCCTACTTCCGCTCTATCGATGCTTTCATTGCTGACACCCTGGGTGAAGAAGGTCAGAAACACTACCAAATCGTGATTGATGATCCCGCAGAAGTGGCTCGCATCATGAAACGCTCAATGGAAGACGTTCGCCAGCATCGTAAAGAAAAAGGCGATGCGTACAGCTTTAACTGGTCACTGAAGATCGAGCCTGAGTTCCAACTACCGTTTGAGCCTACTCACGATGCAATGGCAAGCTTAAACTTGAACATCAACCAGAAACCACAAGTTCTGGCAGCAAGTTTACGTCAAGCCTTCTCAGGTATCGTAGCAGGTAACGTCAAAGCAGAAGGGATTCGAGAAATCGAACGTAAAGGCCCGTTCACCATCAATGGTGAGCCAGTCTTGATGAAGAAGCTCGACAAGCTATTGAAAGACTTTGTTGCTCAACACCGCATGAAACTTCCTGGCGGGACGGCTTACGAACCATGTTACCGCATCGCCCATCAGGAAAATGGTGGTCGATAGATAACTCAGCTTTGGTTACACTAGGGGCATTACGCCCCTTTTTTATTGCTAAGTCATTATGTCTATTCATCTTGTTATCATTGATGCCCTAAACCTGATCCGCCGCGTGCACTCAGCGCAACCCGATCCTACTGACATAGCAAGAACCATTACCACCACAGTCAGAACACTGACTCGCATCCTGTCTGAAGCGCAACCGACGCACATCATCGCGGTATTTGATCACCATGAACAAGATCGCGGCTGGCGCGCAGAAATTCTCCCGGACTACAAACAAAACCGAAAGCCCATGCCAGAGCCTTTGATCAAGGGCTTAGATGCGCTCCAACAAGCGTGGTGGGAACAAGGTATTGATTCGCTGCTGTCTGAAGGCGACGAGGCGGATGACTTGGTTGCAACTCTGGCCACCAAAGTCGCCAGTCACGGAGAGAAGGTCACGATAGTCTCGACCGATAAAGGATACTGCCAGTTGCTGTCCCCGACTTTGCAAATCCGTGATTACTTCCAACACCGCTGGCTGGATGAGCCGTTTATCGAAAAAGAGTTTGGCGTAAAACCATCCCAGCTTGCCGACTACTGGGGCTTAACGGGCATCAGTTCAAGCCAAGTTCCGGGCGTTCCCGGTGTAGGTCCAAAAGCAGCAAAGGAAATTCTCACTCAGTTTGAGGACATTGAAGCGGCATACGCAAGTGAAGAGCTGGTACCGAAATATCGTAAGAAGTTGGATGAACACATTGAGTCTGCGCGTCTATGCAAGCGAGTAGCAGCGCTGAAATGCGATATCGATCTCGGCTTTAACCTGCAAGATATTCGCTTTACCGGACCAAATAAAGCGCAATAGCAGCCAACGTCAGACACTAAAAAAGCGCCCTACTGTAGGCGCTTTTTTGATTCTGCTCTATCGCATAGTAACGCGTAGATTAGTGTGGAGAGATGTTAGACAAACACTGAATGTGAATCGTGATCTCTTCGCGGTCATGGTACAAGTGCTTCGCTTGCAGCTTGAATTTCACCTTGTTCTCAATCAGGAACGTTTTTAGGTTCTCAAGATCTTGCAGTACTTCGTCGTAGCGACCTTTCATTGGTAGCTTAAGGTTGAAAATCGCTTCTTTCGCCCAACCTTTTAGCAGCCACTGACCCATAAGGTGTGCAACGCGTGCTGGCTTCTCAACCATATCACACACAATCCAAGTCACGTTTTTACGGTCTGGTTCGAATTTAAAGCCATCCACCATGTGGTGCTTGATTTGCCCCGTTTCCATTAGGCTGTCCGCCATCATGCCGTTGTCCACACAGTGAACGAACATCGAACGTTTAACCAATTGGTAAGTCCAACCGCCCGGACAAGCACCTAGGTCAACACCCCACATACCTGGCGCTAAACGCTCATCCCATTCTTCACGAGGAATGAAGACGTGGAATGCTTCTTCTAGTTTCAAAGTAGAACGGCTTGGCGCGTCTGCTGGAAACTTAAGGCGAGGAATGCCCATAAAGAACTGCGAGTTGTTGCCCGGGTATGAGTAGCCGACGTAACAATGACCCGGAGCCACAAAGCAGATATGCAGCACTGGCTTCTTCGCGTTGTCTTTGTTCCACATAAGACCTTTACCACGCATAGCTTGACGCATTGGTACCGTGAACTTACGGCAGAACTTCAACAGCTCTTTTGCTTCGTTCGTGTCTGGGGTTTCAATACGCAGATCGCCACAACGTGGGAATGCTTCGATTTCTGACAATTCAGCAAGAATTGGGCTGATACGGTCGTCGCTTGGTAGCGCTTCAAACTCAGCCGCCACAGCAAACATCTGACGTGCAAAAATCAGTGCGCTAAAGTCGATGCCTTTTGCTAGCTTGTCTGCGTCTCCATCTTGGTAACACTCGAAGACAACATAACCTGAGTTTTTCTTCACACGAGGGAAGCCATACACTTCCAGCTGTGTTGCTTTGTCCTGAATTTCACCAGCACACTCTTTCTCAAAGCCAGAACGGCAATAGAGCATTAGTTGTTTCACTTGGAGACCTCTTTGATATTAAACGCAGCAAAAAAGAACAGACACCAGCCGATCATGAACAACAATCCTCCCATTGGAGTAATTGGTCCAAACCACTTAATACCCGTCAGCGCCAGCGCGTAAAGACTGCCGCTAAAACAAAAGATGCCGATGATAAAGCAAATCGCCGCGATGAAAAAATACTTTTGTGCTTTTTGTCCCAAATTGAGCAACAGCAAAATTGCACAAAATGCGATAGCCAAAGTATGGATGAACTGGTACAAAACGCCGGTTTCAAAGACGCCCAGTAAATAAGGCGATAACTTCGCTTTCAAACCATGTGCAGCAAATGCACCTAGAGCTACTGAGATCAAGCCAGAAAGACCAGTAAACGAGAGTAACCACTTACTTTTCACGGTACACCTCTTTAATAAATACCGCTAACTGCTCCACTGTCGAGGCAATGTTACCTGCTTCTGTATAACCTGAGCTCTTGCGTGGCTTAAAGCTGTGGTCACCGTCTGGCAGAAAGCTCACTGTGATCTGCTCTGATAATGCAAAGCCTTCGAACTCTTCGCGCTTACCGAATGTATCGCGCTCACCTTGTAGAATTAAGGTTGGCTTGTCGATGCTAGCTAAATGCTCACCTTTGTATTTCTCTGGCTTACCGGGTGGGTGAAAAGGAAAACCTAAACAAGCAATACCCGCCACCAGCGCATTGTCAGCAAGTAAGCTCGACATACGTCCACCCATCGACTTGCCACCAATCACGATAGGTCGAGTAGTAAAGTGAGCGATCACTTCTTCATAGGCTTCAAGAAGCTTTGGCGCACGATCTGGCGGACGCTTCTTACCATCTTCCGTTCGCTTAACCATATAAGGGAAATTAAAACGCACCACGCGTATACCCTGCTCAACTAATCCTTTGGCAACAGCAGTCATGAAATCGTGCTCCATACCTGCCCCTGCGCCGTGAGCAAAAATAAACAGCGGTCCGTTTTCAGGTCCCTCAGCTATCCAATGGCTCATCCAATACTTCCTCTTGTTCTTTTCTCGCAGTAGCCAGCATCCAGTCTCTAAACGTCGCGATACGTCCCATGTCCGCTTGCTGTTCGTGGCACACTACGTAGAAGGCATTCTTCGACACCAACACTTCATCAAATGGCGCGATTAAGCGTCCCGCTTCCATTTCAGGTTTGGCGAGTACGTTGTTTCCTAGGGCGACACCTTGTCCGTGAGCAGCAGCTTGTAACACCATGGTCGAGTGGCTAAAAATCGGCCCATGATTCACATTGATGCCTTCGATGTTCTGCTGGCGAGCAAACTGCTTCCAATCTTTACGAGAAGTATCATGTAACAAGGTGTGTAATTTAAGGTCACTTAGAGATTCTAATGGTTTGTTACCCAAAAGTAACGAAGGTGAACAAAGTGGGATCAAAAACTCTTGGTAGAGTTTATCAGCACGTAAACCAGGCCAGTTACCTCGACCATAATAGATAGCCACATCAACATCATCAGTCAGTGAACCTTCATCCATATCAACCGCTTTGATACGCACGTCAATGTCTGGTTCTTGGGCATTAAAATCGGCCAAACGCGGCACCAACCACTGGATAGCAAAACTTGGTGGCAAACTGATGGTCAGCGCCCCTTTTTCACTGCGTTCCAATACTTTATCGGTCGCTTCAGCTATCGAAGTGAAGATATCTTTGATGTCCAGAAAGAAACTTTGCCCCTCTTCTGTCAGCAACAATGAACGATTGCGACGACGGAAGAGTTTCAACGATAGGAACTCTTCAAGAGCCTTAATCTGATGACTTACAGCCGCTTGAGTAACAAACAACTCTTCAGCGGCACGGGTAAAACTAAGATGGCGAGCAGCCGCTTCAAAAACGCGAAGTGAATTCAACGGAGGCAATCTGCGAGACATTATGGGACCTCAAGTAGGATTAGTTTTTTTTATCTGAAACATTATAAAATGTCCGTTGCCGAACAGCCAGATAAATTCTATATTTCACCCCGCAACACGAGCCTGAACGGCTTGATTCCGTTTGTGAATCAATTGGCTTCGTTGTTGCGATGTTGTGTTTGCAAACTCGTATTTCGAGTTAGGTAGATTTCTACCATATGTTTTGTCCACACTCCCTGTGACAAAACAGATACTTCCTGTATTTATTTTGACCTGTCTGTCAAATTTCTTGCACCGCCTTATTAGGCGGTGTTTTTTTATCTGAAAAATCCCACCGCCCCTCTTCTCCAGGAATTGGTATCCACATCACCTTTTCAGCCGAACTTCGGATTAATTATCGTTATATCAATAACAATTACGAAGTGTGAGATTGAGTTCAATATTATCACTTTATAAAACAAAATTTTGCACGAGTTAAAACTAAAAAAGCGCAAGCTGATTTCTCAGTCTGCGCTTTGTGATTCTCTGCTTTGCTACGCGGTTGAGAGCGCGCGATTAAGGGCGGTAAACCTTCACGTTGTTGAAGCCTTGCTCTTGCAAGTAAAGCGCTTGCAGACGGCTCATCACGCCACGGTCACAGTACAGTAGGTATGTCTTCGCTTGGTCTAGATCGCCAAACTGAGTACCCAGCTTGTAGAACGGAATGTGTTTTACTTCAACGCCATCGATTTCTAGTGAGTTATCGTCTTCCTCTTCAGGGCTACGAATATCCAGTACGATTGCGTGCTCTTCTACAGCTTGTACTTGCTCAACTTCTGGAGCCGCTTGCTTAGACTCTTTCGCGATATCACGGATGTCCATCATACGAGCGTCTTGAACCACTTGTTCAAGGATGCTGAAGTCGAATTTCTGCTCTTCTGCTTCGAGCTTGCCTTTCACCGCTTTCACAGTTGGCTTCTTAGAGATAACACCACAGTATTCTGGCATTGTCTTCGCGAAGTCTTCAGTGCCGATTTCACGCGCTAGGTTAACTATGTCTTCTTTGTCCCAGTTGATTAGCGGACGCAGGATAAGAGTATCTGTTACGTTATCGATGTGGCGTAAGTTAGTTAGTGTTTGGCTTGATACCTGACCTAGCGCTTCACCTGTCACTAATGCTTCGATCTTCATCTTCTGAGCAATCATGCCTGCGGCACGCATGAACATACGCTTCAGTATCACGCCCATTTGGCCGTCATCAACTTTCTCCAGGATTTCAGCCACTACCGGTTCGAAATCAACTGAGATGAAACGTACTTTTGCTGAAGAACCGTATTTGTTCCATAAGTAGTGAGAAACCTGCTTAACACCGATTTCGTGCGCTGGACCACCTAGGTTAAAGAAACAGTAATGCACTTTAGAGCCACGTTTGATGTGTAGGTAGCTTGAAACACCAGAATCAAAACCACCTGAGATCAGGCTGAGTACGTCTTCTTGTGTACCTAGTGGGAAACCACCTAAGCCTTTGTGACTTGCCAATACTTGGTTTAGCCTGTCGTTAGTTACTTCAACGTTGATCGTTACATCCGGCTTGCTGAGCTTAACGCGAGCGCTTTCTACGGCTTGGTTAAGACCGCCACCTACGTAACGCTCTAGCTCAATAGAAGTAAAGTCGTGTTTACCACGACGCTTTGCGCGCACAGCGAAGGTCTTGCCTTCGATCAGTGAACCGCTTAGCTCTAAAACCTGCTCGTAAATATCGTGCAAGTCTTTGAATTCGGTTTGCTTTACTTCAAGGACGTGGCGAATACCTGGCGTGTGCGTCAGGATTTCTAAAACTTCAGCGTGGAACTCGTCACTCTCAGAGGTCACTTCAATGTGATCACGACGGTTGAATACCGCGACAGATTCCGTACGGCTCTTAACGATGTTACGAATGTTGCACTCTAAAATCTTTGTGAAGCGCTTACGCACAGATTCACTTTTTACAAAAATTTCTGGATGGGGCTTTACAATAAATTTCATAGTCTAGTTCGCAGGTTAGTTTCGCAATCAACAATGAGTGAGGCTCCACCTAGATGCTTCGCACGCAGAAAAATTGCGTTTTGGTCATAAAGGTAGCCTGAGCTCACTTCAAAGGCGCAAGATTATACACCTAAGCGAAATGGAATGACAAAAAAAGCGAGCTAACGCTCGCTTTTAGTATAGAAACAAATATCCGCTTATTGAATTACGGGCACTTCTTCGCTGTAAAGTGGCTCACCTTGCATGATGCTGATTTCAACACGGCGGTTAAGTGCACGGTTCGCATCAGAATCGTTTGGTGCTAGCGGTTCGGTATCGGCCATGCCTCGCACTCTTAAGCGTTGGTGCGAGAAGCCTCTTACTTTCTCCATTTCTTGAGCCACCGACACCGCTCTTTGCGACGACAAGTCCCAATTGGAGCGATACAGCTCAGAATCCAACGGTTGGTTGTCCGTATGTCCAGACACTCGAACAATGCCTGGTACGTCTTTGACCAGTTCGGCAATCTGGCGTACCAGCGGTCTGAACTTCGGCTGCAAGAACGCAGAGCCTTCAGGGAAAGCACCTTTCTCACGCATTCGAATCACGATCTGCTGACCGAGATTTTCGACCTCAATTGCGCCTTGCTCAATTTCACGCTCCAACGCTTTCTTGATACTTTCCATCAAGGTTTCCATCTCTTGCGATGTTTGTTCAGACTGCTGTTGTTGCATGTCTGATTCCGCCGATTGGTTGTTATGCGTTGACGTTTCTGGCGATTGACCACCCGTTAGCTTACCTTGGTCTCGCTTAGTGCCACCCGCTCGGTCAGATTCTCCTTCATGGAACTCCAACGTCTGCTGAGTGATGTCCATGGTTTGCTGCATGATGACATCAATCGGTGTTGGCTCTGGTCGGCCCGGTCGAAACTCTTGCGCAATGATGCTGGTGCCCTTTGGAATGTCCTTCACTTCAAGTTGGTTCTGAACACCAAAAGCAAACTTCATCGAACCCGCAATCTGTTTGAACTTCAGTACGTCCATTTCCGAGAACGAAAGCAGCAATACGAAGAAACACATCAGAAGTGACATTAAGTCAGCGAATGTCCCCATCCACAGCGGGAGGCCGGGTGGTGGACAATCACATTTATTATCTTCATCCATCAGATGACCTCCGGATTACTCATCGATCTCGAGAGCGCGTTTACCCTCGTTGAGGTAGTTCTTCAGGTAACTGTCGATAACACGTGGGTTCTGACCATCTTGGATTGCCAAAACGCCATCCATAATCAAACGACGGTTTAAGGTTTCTTGATCGCGGCGCAGTGAAAGCTTATCGGCAATTGGGAAAAACACCATGTTAGAAAGCACCGCACCGTATAGTGTGGTCAAAAGCGCTACCGCCATCGCAGGGCCGATCGCTTTTGGGTCATCCATGTTTGAAAGCATGGCTACCAGACCAACCAGTGTACCGATCATGCCCATCGCAGGAGTTACGTCACCAAACGCACGGAATACACCGGTACCTTGAGTATGACGCTCGTCGGTAAGTGCAATGTCTTTCTGTAGTGCCGCACGTACAACGTCGGCATCATGTCCATCAACCAGTAAGTCGATGCCTTTCTGCATAAAGCTGTTGTTGATTTCCATCTCTTCAAGAGCAAGGAAGCCACCTTTACGTGCCGCGTCTGCCATTTCAACAATCTTAGCGATCAGGTCTTCTGGCTCATCCGCTTTAAACATGAACGCTTTACCAGCGATCTTAGTCGCGCCAAAGAACTGCCCCATGGTGAACTTCATCAGCACAACAAATGCCGAACCACCAACTACAATTAGGATTGAGGTGACGTCTACGAACATGCCAATGCTGCCACCTAGCACCATCGCCATAATGACGAATGCAAAACCACCAATCAAACCTATTAGGGTTGCTAAATCCACAAAGCACTCCTTTCGCTATACTTAAACATTGCCTAGTCAGGCGAATTATTACTTGTATCGACAACTAGAACAGTTTTTTTAGAAAAATCTTGGTCAATACATCACAAAAAGATCGTTTAGGCTCGAACTAAATGATCGAGATTGTCTCATCAGACCCGTTGAGAGCTAATTTTGTGACAATTATATAAGGTTAAATTTGACCAACTTAGTAGGCTAAGGTAACTTGCGTGCATTCTATTAGAGGCTTGATTAAGGCAGATAAAAGATGGCGGTCAAGAAACCAGAAAACATGACCTTCGAAGCAACCATTGAAGAGCTAGATAGCTTGGTTGATCAACTAGAGAATGGCGATCTTGCCCTAGATGATGCCCTACGTAAATTTGAGCGTGGCATTGCACTGGCTCGTGCTGGTCAAACTAAACTGAGCGACGCCGAACAGCGCGTTAGCATTCTTCTTAGCGAAGATGATGAAGCACCACTGAGTGACTTCAACCCTGAGTCAGAATAATTATCAGTAGTGAGCAATGTGATGCAAGAGACATTGACGTCTTATCAACAAAGAAACAACCAACAACTCAATCAGTGGCTTGAGCAACTGCCTCATCAAGAACAGCCGCTGATTCAAGCGATGAAATACGGCCTACTACTAGGTGGCAAACGTGTTCGTCCTTTCCTTGTTTACATCACAGGTCAAATGCTGGGTTGTAAGCCAGAAGATCTTGATACGCCCGCTTCTGCAATAGAGTGTATCCATGCCTATTCTCTGATTCATGATGATCTACCAGCCATGGATGATGATGATTTGCGTCGCGGTCAACCAACTTGTCACATCAAGTTTGACGAAGCGACAGCCATCCTAACTGGTGATGCACTTCAAACGCTTGCCTTCACCATTCTTGCCGAAGGCGCACTGAATCCGAACGCAGAGAACCAGCGTATAAAAATGGTACAAGCTCTAGCGCAAGCCTCTGGTGCTGGCGGTATGTGTCTTGGCCAGGCGTTGGATTTAGGTGCAGAAAATCGTCGTGTATCCCTCGCAGATTTGGAAGAAATTCATCGCAATAAAACTGGTGCACTGATTAACTGTGCCGTAAAACTGGGCGCGTTAGCCGCAGGCGAAAAAGGCCTAGAAGTTTTGCCACACTTAGAACGCTACTCAAAAGCGATTGGTTTGGCGTTTCAGGTTCAAGACGATATTCTTGATATCATCAGTGACACAGAAACACTGGGTAAGCCTCAAGGTTCAGACCAAGAGCTGAACAAGAGTACTTATCCATCTCTACTGGGTTTGGAGGGAGCAATGGAGAAAGCTCACACTCTGCTACAGGAAGCTCTTCAAGCATTGGAAGCAATCCCATACAATACTCAGTTACTCGAAGAGTTCGCCCGATATGTCATCGAGCGCAAGAACTAAACTATAAGCGCGCATTTATATGACTCTTGATATTTCAAAGTACCCAACACTGGCGTTAGCAAATACACCGGAGGAGTTGCGTCTTCTTCCGAAAGAAACATTGCCAACATTGTGCGATGAACTACGCACGTATCTGCTAAATTCAGTGAGTCAGTCTAGCGGACACTTAGCGTCTGGCTTAGGCACAGTAGAGCTAACCGTAGCTCTGCATTATGTATACAACACACCCGTAGATCAGTTGATCTGGGACGTAGGCCACCAGGCTTACCCACACAAGATTCTCACTGGTCGTCGTGATCAGATGCCAACTATCCGTCAGAAAGACGGCCTTCACCCATTCCCATGGCGTGAAGAGAGCGAATACGACACCCTATCCGTTGGTCACTCATCTACTTCTATCAGTGCAGGTCTTGGCATGGCCATCAGTGCGCAAAAAGAAGGTGAAGGTCGTAAAGTGGTCAGCGTTATTGGCGACGGTGCAATCACCGCTGGTATGGCTTTCGAAGCGATGAACCACGCTGGTGACGTTCACCCAGATATGCTGGTGATTCTGAACGATAACGAAATGTCGATCTCAGAAAACGTAGGCGCACTGAACAACCACCTTGCTAAAGTCCTTTCTGGCAGCCTATACACCTCTATCCGTGAAGGCGGTAAGAAAGTGTTGTCTGGCGTCCCACCAATTAAAGAGCTGGTTCGTCGTACGGAAGAACACCTAAAAGGCATGGTTGTTCCTGGCACCTTATTCGAAGAGCTAGGCTTCAACTACATCGGCCCTATTGATGGACACGATGTGAAAGAGCTAGTTAAAACGCTGAAAAACATGCGTGAGCTGAAAGGCCCTCAATTCCTGCACATCATGACCAAGAAAGGCAAAGGTTATGAGCCAGCAGAAAAAGACCCTATTGGTTATCACGCAGTGCCAAAGTTTGCTCCCTCAAACAACAGTTTGCCGAAGAGCAGCGGTGGCAAGCCAAACTTCTCTAAGATCTTTGGTGATTTCCTATGTGACATGGCGGCGCAAGATCCTAAGCTGATGGCGATTACGCCAGCGATGCGTGAAGGCTCTGGTATGGTTCGCTTCTCGAAAGAGTACCCAGAACAGTACTTTGACGTCGCGATTGCAGAACAGCACGCCGTGACTCTCGCGACGGGTATGGCAATTGCGGGCGATCATCCGATTGTAGCAATCTACTCTACCTTCCTACAGCGTGGTTACGATCAGTTGATTCACGATGTGGCGATCATGGACTTGCCGGTGATGTTCGCTATCGACCGTGCTGGTCTGGTTGGCGCCGATGGCCAAACCCACCAAGGTGCGTTTGATCTTAGCTTCATGCGTTGTATCCCGAACATGGTGATCATGGCTCCAAGTGACGAAAACGAATGTCGTCAAATGCTGTACACGGGTCATAAGCACACAGGTCCAAGCGCGGTTCGTTACCCACGCGGTAGCGGCATGGGCACAGACATCGAAAAAGACTTCACTGCACTTGAAATCGGTAAAGGTCGTATCGTTCGTAAAGGTGAAAAAGTGGCAATTCTTAGCTTCGGTACCTTCTTAGGTAACGCGCTAGAAGCAGCTGAAAACCTAAACGCAACGGTAGCAGACATGCGCTTTGTTAAGCCACTTGATGAAGCCTTGATCCGACAGCTAGCAGCTGAGCACGATGTGCTAGTTACGCTCGAAGAAAACGCGATCGCTGGTGGTGCTGGCGCGGGTGTGATTGAGTTTATGATGCAAGATAAGATCATCAAGCCTGTACTCAACCTTGGCCTGCCAGATCGCTTCGTTCCTCAAGGCACACAAGACGAGCTACACGAAGATCTTGGCTTAGATGCGAAAGGCATCGAGAAGTCGATCAACGATTACTTAGCTAAGTAAGCGTACGTAATACAACGAAGTAAACACAGAAAAGGGATGCCGTGGCATCCCTTTTGTTTATTTGTCGATTGTCAGTACGATGCCATAAGTACTACGCGAAAGTACTACATCCAGCCTGCGTATTTCGCCACTAAAAACAGTGCGATACCCGCCATAATGCCTGCCACGATATCATCAATCATGATACCTAAGCCGCCGTGAACACGTTTATCCAACCAACCGATTGGCCATGGTTTTACCATGTCAAAGAAGCGGAACAAGATAAAGCCAGTTATTAGCCACTTCCATTCCGTCACTGGAATATTCAATGCTGGCACAAGGCTCATGGTGATCCAAAAGCCCGCAAACTCATCCCACACGATAGAGCCATGATCGTGAACGCCCATGTCATCTGATGTCACTTGGCAAATCTTAATGCCAATCACACAAGAGAAAAGCACGACAACCACATAAAGTGGAAAAGGCAGTTGTGCTAACAAGAGGAACAAAGGCACCGCCGCAAGCGTCCCCATTGTCCCAGGCACCACTGGTGATAAGCCGCTACCAAAACCTGTCGCCAAAAGATGCCACGGGTTCTTTAATGAAATCAGAGAGAGAGGGTTGGTCATTTCCTTAAACCTATACTGCAAGTTTGGTATCAATCTTAGGCTAACGCCTAGCTCAGATTATTTAAAGTGGTCAAAGCCGCTGAGATCCCAATCAAGAGGTTGATTGTTATCGTGCAGCTCAAACGTGCCTCTTGGTCGAATCTGGCCAATACACGTGACTTTACATCCCGTGTGCGACAGTGCGCTTTGCAATGAACCGTGGTTCTGCTCTGGCACAGTAAAACACAGCTCGTACTCTTCACCACTTGATAAAGCATACTGCTGAGCGCTGACCTTATCATCTAAAAACTGAACTAATTCTGAAGATATCGGCAGCTGGGAGACATCCAGGCTAACCCCCACATCAGAACGTTTGAGAATGTGCTTGATATCAGAGATCAAACCATCAGAAATATCAATCGCCGACGATGCCAACCCAATGAGTGCTTGTCCGGCTAATACGCGAGGAGTACTGAGATAATGTGCTTTTTCAAGCTCTGGCGCTGCAATGCGTGAGCGCAGTGAATCATCCAAAATCACATCCAGACCAGCTTTGGCATCACCAAGGTTACCTGTCACATACACCCAGTCACCGACTTTTGCTCCAGAGCGAGTCAAAGCTTTGCCCTCTGGTACAAAGCCTTGCACCGTAAGTGTCAGGCTCAGTGGACCTTTGGTGGTATCACCGCCAATGAGTTGAATACCAAAGTAGTCTGCCAGCTCAAAAAATGCATCACAGAAGGGCGCAAGCCATGCTTCATCTGGCTCAGGCATGGTCAATGCAAAGCTCACCCAAGCTGGGGTTGCACCCATTGCAGCCAAATCACTGATGTTAGAGGCCAGCGCCTTATGCGCGACCCAAGCAGGATTGGCATCGGCAAGAAAATGAGTACCAGCCACCAGCGTATCGGTGCTAATGGCAATTTGCACGTTGTCTGGCGCTTTCACTAACGCACAATCGTCACCTGCCGCTAGGTGTACGTCTTTGCGCTGGTTTTGGCGTCCAACAAAGTACTTGTCGATCAGATTAAATTCACCAGACATTGTTCACTTACTGTTTGATATAAAAGCTTTTGATACAAAAAAGGTCAGCATCTGCTGACCTTTTTAATGAAGAAATCGTTATTTCTTACGTACGTGTGGCGCCGCTTTATCTAGCACACCATTCACAAATTTGTGGCTGTCTTCTGCCGCGAATACTTTTGCAAGTTCAATCGCTTCGTTGATTACCACTTTGTAAGGAACATCTTCGCGACGAGTCATCTCGTACATAGCAAGGCGAAGAAGAGCAAGTTCCATCATGTCTAGGTCCTGCATTGGACGTGACACGTATGGACGGATTTTGCTATCTAGCTCAGAGTGGCTAAGTACAACACCGCTTAGTAGTTCACGGAAGTAAGCTACGTCTGTTTCTGGAGCAGCTAGTGCAGGCTCAGATGCGTGAAGTTCTTCTTCATCGTATTTGTCGCCAGACAAAAACTGTTCTTCGATCGTGGCAACATTGTCTTTAGTAATTTGCCATGAGTAGATCGCTTGTAGCGCGAATTGACGTGCGTTACGACGTGCGGCTGGTTTCACACTGGCCCCCATTAGGAATCAATTTCAGATAGTACGTTAATCATTTCAAGTGCGCTTAGTGCAGCCTCTGCACCTTTATTACCAGCCTTGGTTCCTGCGCGTTCAATCGCTTGATCGATAGTATCAACAGTCAGTACGCCAAACGCCACCGGAAGACTGTATTCCAGAGAAACTTGTGCAAGACCCTTGTTACACTCACTACAAACATAGTCAAAGTGTGGTGTACCGCCACGGATTACTGTACCTAGAGATACGATTGCATCGTACTTACCAGTCTTAGCAACACGTTGAGCTACTAGAGGTAGTTCTACGGCACCTGGACAACGAACAACAGTGATGTTGTCTTCGCTTACTTGTCCGTGACGCTTTAGTGTATCGATCGCACCAGATAGTAGGCTTTCGTTAATAAAACTGTTGAAACGAGAAATAACGATAGCAATTTTTGCATTTGGCGCTGGGAAGCCACCCTCGATCACTTTCATAAGCTTTCCTTTAACTCTATTTATAAGTGAAAATTGTTCATCAAGTGAGAATCGCCGGATTCTATCACAAATTTGTGAGCAATATCTAATGGAAATTGGAGACGAATCACGAGTTCCTAGCCTTAACGATGATAAGTACTCGCAAGACTAGGAACCTGTAAGTCAGTTGTTATTCGCAGACATACTCAACTACGTTCAGGCCAAAACCGCCTAGCGCGTGGTACTTTTTGTTGGTCGAAGAAAGCAGACGCATATCGTGCACGCCTAGGTCAGCAAGAATTTGCGAACCAACGCCTACACGGCGAGAAGTGCCTTGTTTCTTCGCAAGTGTTGGGGCTTCACCTTTATCTTGCGCTTCAAACATCTTAACGCGGTGAACAAGTAGATCGGTTGATTCTTCATTGCCAAGTACAACCAATACACCACCCTCTTCGCCAATGCGCTTCATTGCCTTCTCTAGTGTCCAACTGCGCTCTGCATTGCGGTCACTACGAAGTACATCGGTAAAGACATCTTGTAGGTGGACACGAACCAATGGCGCATCTTCTGTTAGGTCACCTTTGCTCATTGCGTAATGCACTTGGTTATCGATAGTGTCTTTGTAAGTCACCAGCGTAAACTCGCCGAACTCCGTTGGTAGTGCGCATTCTGCCACTCGCTCAATGGTCGTTTCTGTGTTGTTGCGGTATTCGATAAGATCCGCAATGGTCCCCAGTTTCAAGCCGTGCTTTTCAGCGAACACTTCTAAATCTGGGCGGCGCGCCATCGTGCCATCGTCGTTTAGGATTTCAACGATAACCGATGCAGGCTCAAGACCTGCCAGACGAGCCAAATCACAACCAGCCTCAGTGTGGCCTGCGCGAGTTAGAACACCACCATCTTGTGCTGCTAGAGGGAAGATGTGACCCGGTTGTACTAAGTCTGCCGCTTTTGCGTTTGGCGCGACTGCAGCTTGTACAGTGCGAGCGCGGTCCGCTGCAGAAATACCCGTTGTTACACCTTCAGCGGCTTCAATAGAAACCGTAAAATTGGTGGTGTATTGTGCGTTGTTGTCTTGCACCATTGGCGGAAGGCCAAGGCTCTCACAACGAGTTTTTGTCATGGTTAGACAGATTAAGCCACGGCCATGCGTAGCCATAAAGTTGATAGCTTCCGGCGTAATGTGCTCGGCAGCCATGATCAAATCACCTTCATTCTCGCGGTCTTCATCATCCATCAGGATGACCATTTTGCCTGCGCGAATGTCATCAATAATCTCTTGAGGCGTGCTGATAGGCATATTCTGTTTCCCGTTATTCAAAAATTTATTATTGCAGCAGCAATGCGTTTAACGTTTCGTTGAGTTACGTCTACTGGCTTTGGTCAGCAAAGCAGTTTGAAGCCAACCTTTATTAAGTCAGTTAACCTGATAACGTTCTGTGATTGTGGTCGGTTTCGTTTAAGCAAAACCATTTTGCTGCAAGAAATCCATGGTAATTCGTGATTCTTGCGACTCTTCTTTTTGACCTTGTAGCAAACGCTCCATGTAGCGAGCTAACACGTCCACTTCTAGGTTCACTTTACGGCCAACTTGGAACTGATCGATGGTCGTCTCTTCACTAGTGTGAGGAACAATTGTTAATTTAAAACCATTCTTACGTAGGTCGTTGACGGTCAGACTAATGCCATCCACTGTGATAGAGCCTTTTTCTGCCACGTACTTACAAATTTCCGCTGGCATCTCAACCCAGAATTCAATCGCACGGCCGACTTGGTTACGCTCAACAATCACACCCACGCCATCGACGTGACCGGACACAATGTGGCCACCAAAACGAGTGGTCGGTAGCATGGCTTTTTCGAGGTTCACTTTGTCACCAACTTGGTAGGCAGCAAAACCGGTTTTGTTCAGCGTTTCCAGTGACAAATCCGCACTGTAGTAGTGACTACCGAAGTCGACGACCGTCAAACACACACCATTGGTCGCGATACTGTCGCCTAACTTAACGTCAGACATATCCAACTTGCCTACTTCTACCGTTACGGTGATGTCTTCGCCTTTTGGCGTAATAGCAGTCAGCTTACCAACTGCCTCTACAATTCCTGTAAACATAATGCTTCTTTCTAGCTTTGGTTGCGTTTGACGGTTGCAGTAATACGAATATCCACACCCACCATTCGAACATCGGTAATAGTTAAATCGATAACTTGGGCCATCTCAGTTAACCCAAGTGCACCAATCAAGCCTCGTCCATCGCTGCCCATCAATTTGGGTGCAAGATAAACAATCAGTTCATCTACAAGGTTAGCTTTGATTAACGAACTCGCGAGCGTCGCTCCTGCCTCGACCCACAAGTGATTGATATGGTATCCGCTTGCTACATTTCTTAGTGTCGCCGCTAAGTCAATTTGGCCATTTTCACCCAGTTCAGGGACCATATCGCTACCTTGGCTGACAATGATACGCTCACCATCAGTATTGAATAGCTTTAGATCATCACTAAGCTGAGACTGGCGATCGAAAATAACGCGCGGAGGCTGACGGACATCCTCTTGGGGATATTGCGTTTGCACGCTTTTTGGCAAATCCTCCCAGCGAACATTCAATGACGCATTGTCATCAATCACGGTTTTGCTGGTTGAGAGAATCCCACAGCTCAATGCACGATAACGCTGCACATCTTGGCGAGCCTTTGGGGAGGTGATCCATTGGCTTTGACCATTACTGAGTGCGCTTTGTCCGTCTAAACTGGCCGCCATTTTCAACTGAATGTATGGCATGCCCGTTTGCATGAATTTGATGAAGCCTTTGTTCAGTTCAATAGCTTCGCTTTCTAACAAGCCGACCTGAACTTCTACCCCTGCATCACGCAGCATTTGAAAACCGCGCCCTGCGACTTTCGGGTTGGGATCTTCCATCGCACAGACAACGCGCGCGACTTTGGCTTTGATGAGCCCTTCAGCACAAGGTGGCGTGCGGCCATAGTGAGAACAAGGCTCCAACGTTACGTAAGCTGTCGCACCTTGGGTTTTATCCCCCGCCATACGCATGGCGTGGACTTCGGCATGAGGCTCGCCTGCACGGTGATGATGACCTTCGCCAACTATCTCACCGTCACGGACAATAACACAGCCTACATTCGGGTTAGGTGCCGTTGTATAAATGCCGCGCTTCGCTAACTTGAGCGCACGCGACATCATTTCGAAATCTTGAGAGGTAAATTCTGAAGAGAGAGATTGTTGAGCCATGATTCAATCAGTCTTCTAGGCGAGCAATTTCTTCGCCAAATTCACGGATGTCTTCAAAGCTGCGGTAAACCGATGCGAAACGGATATAAGCGACTTTATCCAGCTCTTTTAATTGGTCCATAACTAGATTACCAATCATCTCGCTAGGTACTTCACGCTCACCAGTGGCACGTAGTTGTGACTTAATCATGCTAATCGCTAGCTCGATAGAATCGGCACTCACTGGACGTTTTTCTAGGGCACGCTGTATCCCACCGACCATCTTGTCTTCATCGAAGGGTTCGCGGTTGCCGTTTGACTTAATCACTTTCGGCATCACCAACTCTGCCGTCTCAAACGTAGTAAAACGTTCGCTACATGCAAGACACTGGCGACGACGACGAACCTGATGGCCGTCCGCAACTAAGCGGGAATCAATTACTTTTGTATCGTTCTCAGAACAAAAAGGACAATGCATATCACCTCCAAATAGCGTGCGATTGGGTTCGTCCCAAAAGCAAGACTAGTGTAGCGGAATTGCTATGTTAGAGAAAACAAAAAGGGGCACTACTGCCCCTTTTTCAATCAATATCAGACGTTTTCTGTTAACTGCGTGCTAGGTAGTTTGCTTTACCAACCCATTTGTAGCTGGTTAGCTCTTCCAAGCCCATAGGACCACGTGCATGCAGTTTCTGAGTGGATACCGCTACTTCTGCACCAAGACCAAACTGAGCACCATCCGTAAAGCGTGTTGCCGCATTGACGTAGACTGCGGCAGAACCCACTGAGTTGATGAACAACTCTGAGTTTTCTAGGCTGTTAGTCATGATCGCATCTGAATGACTCGCGTTGTGAACACGCATGTGATTGATCGCTTCTTTCACATCAGCAACCACTTTTACACCAAGCGTGTAACTTAGCCATTCCGTATCAAAATCGCCTTCACCCGCATCACGAATTTGCTTTGCTTGCGCCATGAGCGCTTTTGCTTTTGGCTCCGCAACGAAGGTCACTTTGTCGTTCATGCGTTCTACAATCATTGCTAGGAATTGCGCTGCCACTTTTTCATGAACAAGCAGAGTATCTAACGAGTTACATGCTGAAGGACGTTGAACTTTTGAGTTCTCAACAACATTCAATGATTTTTCTAGATCCGCAGACTCATCAACAAAGATGTGGCTAATCCCAAAACCACCAATGATCACTGGAATGGTGCTGTTGTCTTTACACATTTTGTGTAGACCAGCGCCACCACGTGGAATGATCATATCGACGTAATCGTCTAGTTTTAGCAGTTGAGAAACCAACTCGCGGTCTGGCTTTTCAATGTATTGAACAGAAGCCGCTGGCAAGTTCGCTTTCGCCAGCGCAGATTGAATAACCTTTACCAATTCCATATTAGAAAAGAACGTCTCTTTGCCACCACGAAGTATGCTTGCGTTACCTGTTTTTAGACACAGTGCAGCAATATCGATGGTTACGTTTGGACGCGCTTCGTAAATCACGCCAACCACACCAAGTGGTACGCGACGACGAGACAGAGACATGCCGTTTTCTAGCACTTTGCTGTCAATCTCGCTGCCCACAGGGTCATTTAGACTGATTACGTTACGCACGTCATTGGCAATGCCTGTTAGACGCTCTTCGTTCAATAGAAGTCGGTCAAGTAGAGCATCGGTAAGGCCCGCTTCGCGGCCCAGTTCGATGTCTTTTGCGTTTGCAGCCAAAATAGTTGCTGCGTTAGCTTCTAGCTCATCAGCGATGATCGCTAGTGCTTGGTTCTTTTGTGCGGTTGACGCTGTCGCCAATTCGAAAGCTGCATCTTTGGCAGCTTTACCCATATTCGTTAAATCCACGTTGCTTCCCTCAATTTCTATTCTTGAATGACGACAAGATCATCGCGATGAATCACTTCTGAGCCGTAGTCATGACCCAAAATAGAGATGATATCTTTACTGTGCTTACCGGCGATTTTCGCGAGGTCTTCACTTGAGTAGGCGCTGATACCACGAGCAACCAGTTTGCCGTGAGAGTTTGTTACGCGCGCCACTTCGCCACGAGCAAAGTCACCGCTTACCTTAATAACGCCTTTTGCAAGCAGGCTGCTACCTTTGCCAACAACCGCATTCACTGCGCCATCGTCAATAATGATGTCACCAGATGCCGCAGGGCCCGCTAAGATCCAGCGTTTACGGTTTTCTAGCGCTTCTTCACAAGGAAGGAAACGCGTGCCTTGTGGCTCTGAGCTCAATGAGTCAAAGATAACATTTGGTGCACTACCCGCTGCAATGATCACCTCAATGCCTGCACGTCGAGCGATGTCTGCCGCCTGAAGCTTGGTTGCCATGCCGCCAGTACCTAGCGTTGTGCCGCTACCACCCGCAATCTTACGCAAAGTATCATCGATGGTTTTCACTTCTTTGATCAGTTCGGCATTTGGATCTTTACGAGGGTCTGCAGTAAACAAACCTTTTTGGTCTGTTAGCAGCAGTAATTTGTCTGCACCACACAAAATCCCCACCAAAGCAGACAAGTTATCGTTGTCACCAACTTTGATCTCGTTGGTTGCTACCGCATCGTTTTCGTTCACGATAGGAATAATGTCGTTTGCAACCAGAGCATTGATGGTGTCACGCGCATTTAGGAAACGCTCGCGATCGTCCAAATCCGCACGAGTTAGCAGCATCTGACCAATTTTGATGCCATAAATGCCAAACAAAGACTCCCATGTTTGAATCAAACGGCTCTGGCCCACAGCAGCAAGCAACTGTTTGCTCGCCATCTCGTTGGGCAGTGCGGGGTATCCAAGATGCTCACGGCCTGCTGCAATCGCACCAGACGAAACCATTACTACTGAATGGCCTTGTTTTTTTAGCTCAGCACATTGACGAGCCAGCTCTACCATATGAGCACGGTTTAACGCCAAAGTGCCGCCTGTCAGCACACTTGTACCCAGTTTCACAACGACGGTCTGTGGTTGCGAAACAACTGCATTCTGTTGATTCGTTGTCATGATGTCTTCTGAAATGAAAAACAAATAAAGAGTGGATGTTTTAGCAATCAAATGGGGATTTAACAAGCAGAAAAGGTGCGAAAACGCACCTTTTTGTCTTATCGAGGAGGAAAACAGCCAAATTAGGCGAAATCAAACGATTCAGTGTGATATTCCACTTCCAGTTTGAAATGCTCAGCTACTGTGTCTGTCAGCTTCTGGTGGAAGGTACTCTGCGTCAGGTACACTTCTTCCGTCACCTTGGCGGGTAGTGGTTCTGAAGTCCAGTCCCCTTCTTTGTTGTATTTACCAATATGGTATTTTGCCGTAAAGCCACCTTCGATGGACTCCAAGTCCATCCACCAGCCCCAAAATTCACGTTTTTCAGGTGACTTTTTATCGTCTACACAGACTGATAAACAGTCAAAATAGTAGTGACCTTCTTGTGATTGTGGTTCGCGCAGGTATGGACCTATTGCCTTCAACTTTGACATCAAGCGAAAGTGAGTCGGTCCCTGTGTCGTCTCTGACATAAGAATCTCCGTTTCCATAGTAAGGATATTTAGCTATCCAAGAATGATTATTATTTTTAGGGTGTGTTGATCTTTCGTGAGTATTTTTTGAACAACATTGTAAAGAGTTATAATTTGCTTCGCCAAAAGTAAAACCATAACCAATACCATGCCAAGAACAATGCTAACTGATATTCGATGGGAACTGCTACTTCAAATTATGAAAAGTACAGG